>SLPW01000199.1 GCA_007131755.1 Myxococcales bacterium
CTTCGCCTCGAAGCCCGTGGTGAGGAGGTGCCCTGGAGGGTCAGCGCCGATGAGGAGAAGGTGGAGAACGGGCGACACAGGGCGAAGATCGACGTGGGAGATGGTCGCCAGGAGGTCACTGTGGTGGAGCGTGCTGGCCTTGCGGAAGGGGAGAGCCTCAAGGGTCCGGCGGTGATCACCGAGTATAGTGGGACGACGGTGGTGCTGCCGGGATGGACGGCGAAGGTGAAAATGGGACATCTCTTGATCGAGAGAGGATTGCGATGAACCCGGTGGAATTGGAGATCTACCGCAACCTCTTTGCCTCCATCGCCGAGGAGATGGGGGTGGTGCTGATGCGCTCTTCTTTTTCACCAAATATCAAGGAGCGGCGTGATTTTTCCTGCGCCATTTTCGACGCCGCCGGGGAGATGGTGGCGCAGGCGGCGCATATCCCGGTGCACCTGGGCTCGACGCCCATGAGCGTCGCCGCGGCCCGCCGAGAGGTGAAGATGGAGCGCGGCGACCACGTGGTGCTCAACGATCCCTTCGCCGGTGGAACCCACCTGCCGGATATCACCTTCGTGTCGCCCGTATTCGCCGACGGGGACGTTCCGTTATTCTACGTGGCGAACCGAGCTCATCACGCCGACGTGGGAGGAAAGACGCCGGGAAGCCTGCCCTTGTCGCAGTCCATCGAGGAGGAGGGGATCCGAGTTTCGCCGCGAAAGTGGAGCAGAGAATTGCAGGACGAGATCGCGCTTGCGAGCCGGACGCCCGAGGAGCGGCGCGGAGATCTGCAGGCCCAGATGGCGGCGAATCGGCGAGGGGTGGTTCGGCTTTGTGAGGAGATGGATCGGCGTGGACAGGCGCTGATTGGAGCGGCGAAGGCGCTTCAGGATCATAGTGAGAGGTTTATGGCGTCGACGCTGAGAGAGCTCCCGTCGGGCAGTTGGGAGTTCGAGGACCGACTGGAGGGAGATGGGTTCGACAGTGGTCCGATTCCGATCCGTGGCCGATTGGTGTTGAATGGAGGGACGGCGAAGGTGGATTTTTCGAAGAGCGCGCCGCAAGTGAAGGGCCCGGTCAACGTGCCGCGGGCGGTGACGGTGTCGGCGACGCTATATGCTTTTCGCTGCCTGGCGGATCGTCAGCTTCCGTCGAACGGGGGGTATATGCGCTGTATCGAGGTGGTCACGCGGGAGGGGACGGTGGTCGACGCTCGAGAGCCGGCGGCCGTGGCGGTGGGCAATGTGGAGACGAGCCAGAGGATCACGGACGTCGTCTTCGGAGCGCTGGCGAAGGCGGTGCCGGAGCGCATTCCCGCCGCCTCCTGTGGGACGATGAATAATCTGACCATCGGAGGGCGCGATCCGCGTCATGGAGGTCGCCCCTTTGCATATTACGAGACCATCGCCGGTGGAAGCGGCGCCGGGCCGGGGTTTGAAGGTGCGTCAGGGGTCCACACCCATATGACGAATACGTTGAATACCCCCGTGGAGGCGCTGGAGTATGCCTATCCGTTTCGCGTCGAGCGCTACGGGTTGCGAGGCGACTCCGGAGGCCAGGGGCGGTATCGGGGAGGCGACGGAGTGGTCAGACAATATATCTTCGACGCCGCAGCTACGGTGACGATCATGACCGAGCGACGCGCAACCGGGCCCTACGGTTTACAGGGCGGGCAAAAGGGGAGGCCGGGAAGGGATCGAATCATTCGTCGCGACGGCACGACCGAGCAGCTACGTGCAAAGCAGGTCGTGGAGGTAGAGAGCGGGGACCGATTGGTGGTGGAGACACCGGGTGGGGGCGGATGGGGCTTACCACAACAAGATGGGCTCAGAAATCGAGACGAAAGCCCAGATGATTGATGCCCATGGTGGGGCGAAAGGAGCGGGAGTCGGCAGAGAGGGCGTCCAACTCCGTTGCCGGAACAGGATCTTCGGAAGAAGAGGCGGAGAGGTAGAGGATGGCGCCGGTCAGCAGGATGGTGATCCCGGCAGCGGAGGTGATGGTGCCCGGAGTGCGCAGCGATTGGCGGTCGTCGTCGTTCATGGCCAGCACGACCATCGTAGCCCCCGCTGCGGTAGCAGGGACGGCGGTAGCCATCATCCAGGTGCCAGCGCTGCGACGGCGACGATCTGAGATGTTGAGCGCCGACTCCTCGGAGACCAGATCGGACTCGACCTTTACGCTATCTGCACTGCCGAGGGATTTGGACACCAGGCGGGGTCGGAAGCCGGGAGAGTGGAAGGCGAATTGATACTTCCCTTCGCGTAGTTCTACCTCCAGGGGGGTGGTGCCCAATTCATGCCAGTGACCGTTGTCGAGAACCAGGTAGGCCGTGACGCCGGAGGGCTGAGAGTGAAGGACGGCTGTAGTTCCCTCTTTGTCACGGATAACTTCCAGTTCGTCGACGCGCTGGCGAATTCGATCCGTACCGTAAGGGGTTTGTTCAGCGTGGAGAAAGCGCTGATAGTAGTCGGCGGCTGGCTCGTAGATGCCCAATTCGTGAAGTGAGCGTCCGATCCCACCGAGGAGAAAGGAGTCCGGCTCCAGAGAGTATGCGGCGGTGTAGTAGGTCAGAGCCCAGTCGTAGTGCTCGGCCTGAAAGCAGGCCACGCCGTTGAGTGCAAGTTCTGCGGGATCGTTGCGTTGCTCCGGGGCGAGGTAGGTTGGGCACTCCTCTTCGGGAGCATCGCTCTTTGCTGCCACGGTGGTGGGAAGGACGATGATAGAGACCAGAACGATCCACCGTACCCAGCGGGGGCCAGAAACTGCAATGGGAAGTGGGAGGGGGAACGTCTGGATCATAAGGGGGGAACCGCACTGGGCAGGAAAATGGTCCGTCGCATAATGTAAACTGGACCGGGGGGGACTGACAACCGGCGGCAGTTGCGATTGTGTGTATTCCGTGGTTTACGTATATTGACGGCGATGATGGAGCAGGACTCATCCTGTATACGGGGAAGGCTCAGAGACCGTTGCGAAGCGTTGCCGGGCTCAACGGCGGGAAATGTTGCTATCGTTGTAAACCCGTCGATATAACGGGAACAGATATCTAGTGTGCAAGAGGACTGGTGGCCGAATCAACCCCAAAACCTGTAGAGGGGGAGGAGAAGGAAAAGACCTGTTGGCAATGCGGAAGGACGTTTCGTACAGCGATGGAGGTCTGTCCCGACGACGGGGCACGACTGATTGAGACGGAGCTCGAAGACCAGGGAGACCCCTTGTTGGGCGCCGTCTTCGATGGCCGGTTTCAGATCACCGAAAAGCTCGGAGAGGGGGGGATGGGGGCGGTGTATAGCGCCCGAAGGTTGGATTTCGAAACGGAAGTGGCGCTGAAGTTGTTGAAGCTCGATTTTGCCCAGGACGACGGGATCCGAAAGCGGTTCATGTACGAAGCGCGGGTGATCTCGAATCTCAAACACCCTCACGCCATTCGCCTCTTCGACTTCGGGCAGACCGACGACGGTCACGTCTATATGGTCATGGAACTGTTGAAGGGGGAGAGTCTCGCAGATCGGTTGGGATATCGATTCGTGACCTATCGAGAGGTCTTCGATATCATTCCCCCCATCTGTGGAGTGTTGGGAGAGGCACACCTGCGCGATGTGATCCATCGCGATTTGAAGCCGGAGAATATCTATTTGCTGGAGGTGGAGGGAAACGAGGAATTTCCCAAGCTATTGGACTTCGGGATCGCCAAGCACAAAAGAGAGGCGACGATGACGAAGTCCGGCACTCTGTGGGGAACGCCGGCGTATATGAGTCCGGAGCAGGCCCGTGGGGATATGGTGGGCCCGTCGGCGGATGTCTACGCCATCGGAATCATGGTCTTCGAGCTGATCAGCGGAAACCTTCCGTTTCATGCCTCGACACAGATGGGATATGCGGTCAAGCATATCAATGAGCCGCCGCGGCCGCTGTCGTCGATTCCGGGACTGCGAAGTGTGCCGCAGGATCTCGACGATTACGTGCTGCGGATGCTGTCGAAGGATCCCGAAAAGAGGCCGGAGTCGATGCAGGAGGTTGCGTCGACGTTGGAGCGGATACGCGACGAGCACTTTGATGAGGAGTTGTTGGAGTCGGTGCCCGCCGAAGAGATCGATCCCATCGGGCTGCAGCGGTGGATGCAAGAAGCGCCGGACGTCTCTCAGGAGATGAAGGTAGGGCCGTCCAATGGGGCTGGAGGAGAAGCAAATACGGTGGTGGTGGACGACGCCGGGCTGACTGCCCAGAGGGATGGGGAGAAGGCGCGGGCCATGGCCGATACGGCGGCGATAGGGGAGATGGATACGCAGGCTCTGGAGGAGATTGCCGATGCGCAGTTGGCCTCGCGCCCCACAGCCGATGAGCAGTCGACACAGCGGGTTCATGAGTTGGGCGAAGGCGCGTCGCAGGTGACAGGTGACGAGCAGCTTTCGTCGGCGCCGGAAGGAGAGGAACTGCGGACAAAGAAGCCGCCGATCTGGGCACTGGCGCTGGGGGCACTGGTGGTTGCGGTGGGGCTGATTACCGGAGCTTCCGTGCTGACACTTGACGTGGATCGCGACGCCGATCGACCAGTGGCACAGGAAGAACCGGAGGAAGTTGACGAGAGGGTGACGGCAGAGGCCGTGGGGTCCGGGGAGGCGAGGGCGATGGCGACCACGCATGCCCTGAGCGTGATCGTAGAGGCTCATACGATGGCCAGGCGTATCGATGGCGAGGAAGGTGGTGAGGTCTTCGGAGAGGAGTTCGACTTCATCTACGACGTGCCGGCCGACGAGGATGCAGAAGCCGACGATCGCAGCAAGACCTTGCGCGAAGCTCTGGAGAAGACGTTTTGATATTCGAAGAGATCACCATCGAGAAATTGGCGCACGGAGGGGACGGCCTGGGCCATCTGGCCGACGGCCGGGTGATCTTCGTGGAGGGGGCCATTCCCGGAGATGTGGTGGACGTGGAGGTGGTGAAGGACAAGAAGAGTTGGGCTCGTGGGAAAATAAAGGCGATTCGAAAGCCGTCGCAGGAAAGGGTGGCGCCCGGTTGCGACGGCTTTGAGCGTGGCTGCGGGGGGTGTCAGTTCTGGGAGATGAACTTCGACAGGGAGTTAGAGTGGAAAGCGCAAGCGGCCTTCGAGGCGATGGAGCGGATAGGCGGGCTCGAGCTTGTGGAGCCGGTGCTCGTGGAGGCGCCGTCGATGCGCGATTACCGAAGCTGCGTCACCTTGCATCAACGGCGCCAGAAAGGACGGTTGACGAGGGGATTTTTTGCCGCTGCAAGCCGGCGGGTGGTTCCCATCGAGGGATGCCCGATTGCGCGGCCTGAGATCGACGAGGCGATGGCCGAGTTGGAGGGGGCTCTCGACCTGGTGGGGAAGGCCGATATTGGAATGGAGACGACCGGCGATGGGGGAGTGGTGGTCCACATCGAGCTTCTCCCAAAGGAGCGCATTCGCAAAAAGCACCTGGAGGAGTTGGCCCGGCGTGTCGAACAGGGTGGCGTGGTGCGGGGCATCGAGGTCATGGACGAGAAGGGGGATCACTACGTCATCGGCGATTCTACGGTGGAAGTCCATGAGGTGTTGGCGAGGCCACCGGTGGCGGCGATGCGCGTGGAGTCCGGGCGGTTTCGACAGGTCAACCGGGCGGTCAACGATCAGTTGGTCGACCATGTGGTGAAGGTCGTCGCCCAAAATTGGGAGCGGCCGCGGATTGTGGAATTGTACTGTGGAGCGGGAAATTTTTCCTTTCCCCTCATAGAGCTGGCCGATCGCTTTCGGGGCTATGAGAAGAGCCGCGGAGCTGTGGAGACGGCCCGTCAGATGGCGGCTCTATCCCATACCGAAGAGGACGTGGCCTTCGAGGTCGTAGACCTGAGCGATAAGGAAGGGGTGGCCCTCGTCTTGGAGCAGCCCTTCGAGGTGCTCCTCGTCGATCCACCCAGAAAGGGCGCTCCCCTGGTGGTGGAAAGGCTGGTGGAAGAAGAGCGCCAGGGACAGCTCATCTACGTCAGTTGCGATCCCGCCTGCCTGGCGCGAGATGCGAAGGTCCTGGCCCGTGGGGGATGGACGATGGAGACGCTCCATTTTTTCGATATGTTTCCGCGAACGGCACATCTGGAAGCGGTGGCCGTCTTCGAGCGGATCGGGTAATCGGGGCCACCGGGTGTTGTTCAACTACTCACCGTCGGGTCCTGCGTCTTCGTCGGCGTCGCTCACCAGAGCTTCGGCGTCGTCTAATTCTTCGGCGATGTCGTCGATGCGGCTGTGGGCTTTCTCCTCGACAGCGGCGGCCTGATCTTCGATATGCTGACGGCGATCTTCGTCTCCCAGATTCAGAGAGTCGCCGCAGGTGCAGCCGGCCAGCATGGCTATGGCTCCGCTGACAAAGAGGTTGCGACAGGTGGAGAGAAGAGAGGGGGTCACTCGTAGATGAGTTGCTGGAGGTCTTCGTCAGTGATCGTCTCGTAGCTGATATTTTGCATCAACTTGCACAGGGGGGTGACCAATTTACGCAGCACTCGGTAGTCGTCGAGGTGGCCGCTCCAAAATTGGATGCCCTGATAGGTGCCGACGTCCTGAGCGGAGACGCGTATGTGGACGTTGATTTCGCCTTCCTCACGGGTTCGGCGGGGGGGGGTGACCGTCCAGAATGGGTAGGTCATGAAGAGGCGGATGAACTGATGGTAGTCCTGCTCGGTAAACTGCAGGGTCCACAGGTCGACGTCGTCCGGGCTGTGGCGCCAACTCAACAGCGCCTGACCGGAGCCGGAGACCTGGAAGGTGATGATGCCCAGGTCCTGATTATACCCGCCGAGCTGGCAGAAAAAATGAAGCCCGCGCGTAGCAGCGTTGTTATTGAGGACTGCCTTGAGCCTTCGCTCCAGGATCTCCTTCGGATCTGACACGAACCAAACCTCCAACGGGGGAACGAATGGGAGAGCCCGACCAGTTGTAATAGGAAGTTTCTTTTCTCGTCAAGGTGGGCCACGAGGCAATCGCCTCGATTTCGCTTCTCCGAGCATTTCCGCTGATGCTCAAAGAGGAGACGAAGACATTTCCACATCCTGTTCCGACGATGCATAATCGACGTATGTATGATGAGAAATATAAACGGTGGATGAGAGGTCTCTTGGGTTTGCTCGTCCTTTGCACCGTCACCGTCGGCGCATGGGCGACTGACGTTGAATGGCCGACTCTTCAGGCCAGTGTGACCAACCCGGATCTGGTGCTGGCGGCGTCACAGGCCGAGGAGTTGGAGGCGAGCCTGGCAGGGCACCGACAGGCCACAGGGGTGGATATTGCGCTGGTGATGGTGGAGTCGACACAGGGGCTGCATCTGGGAGAATTCGTGCAGCGCGTGGGCGATTCGTGGTCCGGTGGAAGTGCGGACCGAAATGATTGGGTGCTGATTGTCTGCTCCGTTGAAGATCTGCGTTGTCACCTCGACGCCGCAGAGGACCTGGAATTTTGGCTTACAGAAGACCGCGTAGAGAGGATGCTGCGTCGGGCGCGCTTTCAGATGCAGGACGAGCGCTTTGATGACGCGGCCCTGGATCTTGCCTCCTCCGTGATGCACCGAACCGAGTCGTTGACGCCGCAGACATCGCTGAGGCGGCCCCTGGGAACGTATTCGGCGTCGCTTCTCGTACTCTTCTATCTGGCCCTCCTCCTCGGTTTTTTATGGGGAAGGTGGCTGGAATCGAAGAAGCCCACCTGGCCGAATCTTGCCATCCTCCCCGTGTTGAGGTCAGGGGAGTTTCGTCGGGCAGCCCGTGGAGTGACTCTGATGCTCTGGGTCTTGTCTCCGCTGGTGGTGGCCGTCGTCTTTTACCGGGGGCAATGGTTCTGGCTGACGATGCCGATCTGCTGGATGATTTCGTTGATCTTCGGAACGGTCATGGCCAGGCAGTCTTCACACGCCTTCGAGGGGTATTTCTTGTTGGCCATGACGCTGTTGGCATGTGTGATGATGCCGCCCAATGGGGCGGTCTACGATGGCCTTGGGGCGTTGGGGGGGATGCTTTTCTTGGGGTTGTTCGGACTCTCTCTACCCGCTGTATATATGCTGATGTTCTGGGTTATTGGGCACATGGAAGCGATCTTCGGCCCTCTTGGAGGTCCACCGGACGACGCCGGTGGCGATGAAAGGCAGCCAGATGATGCCACCGAGCACAAGGAGCCTCCGAGTGGTGAGGATCGGAAGTCCAAAGGGGAGGTCGACGAGGAGGAAGAGTCGAGCCCGATCTGGTAGGGGAGTCGCCTGGGGTGTCAGGAAGCCGAAAAGGCTGGTGCGACGAAGTCGTCCTCCGTAGCGCCAGCCCGGCGGGGAGTTGGTGATCTACTCCCAATCGTGGACAAATGCCTCAACTCTCATCCGGGGGTGCCCACGAAGAGGTTGACGACGCCGAAGGTCAGGGGACGACAGTCAACGTCTTGCAGGCCTGCAGCGTCCATCATCTCCATAAATTCCTCGGCAGGGGGAAAGGCCGCGATCGATTCCTGCAGATAGCGGTACTCCTTGCTGCCCGAGAGCAGACTGCCGACACGGGGGACCACGTGATGAACATAGCTCCGGGCGATGGCAGCCATCGGGCCTCTTCGGGGCTCGCTGAGCTCCAGGATCACCACTTTCCCGCCCTTTCGCGTAACCCTCGTCATCTCGTGCAATCCGGCGAGTCTGTCCGGGAAGTTGCGAATGCCGAAGGAGACGGCGGCGCCGTCGAAGGTGTTGTCTTCGAAGGGAAGTGCCTGTCCGTCACCTTCGCGCAGGGTGACGCGTTCGTGAAGCTTCCGCTTATGGAGCTTTTCTTGGCCGATGGCCAGCATTTCCACGCTGGGATCGATGCCGTCGACCCTTAGGTCGGGATAGGCGTCGGCGATGGCCAAGGCCAGATCGGCGGTGCCAGTGGCTACGTCCAATGCTCGATGGGCGTCGTCCAATTCGAGAGCCCGGACGGCTTTCTTGCGCCAATGAGGGTCGAGACCCATGGAGAGAATTCGATTCAACAAGTCATAGCGATGAGCGATGGAGTCGAAAAATTCGCCGCTACCTCCATCGAGTTCCTTTCTCGCTCCCGGCAGATTCTCTTCGTCGGTCGTAGTCTGGGACATTTTTGTGAGCTCCTCGATGGGGTAAATTTATCCGAAATAATGTTCAAGGTGTTTTGAACTATGTGAAACGGGATGGTAAAGGTCATGGATGATAATGGCCAGCGTGTAATGGATTTTCGGCCTGACTCCAACAAGAAGAGGTGAAAATGGTATCCGAGTTATTTGACGCCGAGCGTTGGGAAGAGGTCTCCGGCTTTGAGCTGGAAGATATCACCTATCATCGTGCGGTGGGCCAGGGGACGGTGCGAGTTGCTCTGGACCGGCCGCAGGTGCGCAATGCCTTTCGACCTCAGACGGTGGACGAGTTGTACCGGGTGCTCAATCACGCTCGCCAGTGGTCCGATGTGGGCTGCGTGCTGTTGACGGGGAACGGACCGAGCCCGAAAGACGGAGGTTGGGCCTTTTGTTCCGGCGGCGATCAATCGGTGAGGGGCAAAGACGGCTACCAGTACGGTGATGGGCGAAAGCCCGATCCCGCCCGCCTGGGGCGGTTGCACATCCTGGAGGTACAGCGGCTGATCCGATTCATGCCGAAGGTAGTGATCGCCGTGGTGCCCGGCTGGGCGGTGGGTGGCGGACATAGCCTACACGTAGTGTGCGATATGACTCTGGCCAGTCGGGAGCATGCGATCTTCAAGCAGACCGATCCGGACGTGGCGAGCTTCGACGGCGGCTACGGATCAGCCCTTCTTGCCCGGCAGATCGGACAGAAACGAGCCAGGGAGATCTTCTTTATGGGATTTGATTACGACGCCGAGGAGGCCCACTTGATGGGGATGGTCAACGCCGTGGTTGCTCACGAGGAGTTGGAAGAGAAGGCGCTGAAGTGGGGGGAGGTCATCAACTCCAAGAGTCCCACGGCGATGCGAATGCTCAAATTCGCCTTCAACCTTCCCGACGACGGTCTCGTCGGACAGCAACTCTTCGCCGGCGAGGCGACTCGCCTGGCCTACGGAACCGAGGAGGCAGCGGAGGGGCGGGACGCTTTTCTGGAAAAGCGGCCACGAGACTTCTCGCAATTTCCCTGGCATTTCTGAGTCCGAACGTCGTGATCGTCGGCGATATTTTGCTGGCTAGTGGTACTCGACAGAAGTCTTAAACCACTCTTCGGCGGTTCTGAACGACGATCTCTTCGCC
>SLPW01000260.1 GCA_007131755.1 Myxococcales bacterium
GAGTCAATTCGGCCGTGACATCGACCCAACTATGCTGTTCACCAATCTGCACCGGCCCGTCTGGTATTTCCGTGGTTCCGTCGCCGATCTGGCCATAACTATTGCTCCCCCAGCACCAGAGTGTCCCACTCTCTCGGATCCCACAGGTATGCGCCTCTCCACGGGCGCTGATGGTCAACCAATCGTCGTCGGTGCCCACCTGCAAGGGGATGTTGGAGTTATTATTTCCACTGCCTAATATCCCGGAATTACCATAGCCTCAGCACCAGATGGGTTTGAAATTCACTGGAATCCAGATCTCTGGAAGTGATACGATGGAGGGGATTCGTCACCGGGCAATATTCACGGGATATGAATGAAAATCCGAGGAATGGGGCTGGCGTTACCGTCCCACCAGGTCAGCAACGACGACGTCCTGGAAATGATCGCGAGCTCGAATCACGGGCTGTCACCGAAGGCCGAGAAGAAATACCTGAAGATGACTCGAAAGCTGCTCCGGTTCAGTGGTACGGAGACCCGGTATTGGTTGGCCGATGACGAGCGCCCCGTCGACTTGCTCCGTGGTGCAGTGGACGAGGCGCTGGCCGAAGCGGGGCTGGAGCATAGACAGGTCGACCTCGTCATCTATGCTGCGGTGAGCCGGGGGTTTTTGGAGCCCGCCGAATCCTTCGCCCTGTCAAAGTCGGCGGGCCTCGACCCCGCAGATTGCTTCGACGTCCTCGAGGCCTGCAACTCGTTTTCGCGAGCCGTGGAGATCGCACAATTTTATCTGGACGCCGGGCGCGCCGATAATGCGCTGGTCGTCGTCGGCGAGTTCTGTGTCAACGGAAGTAGCTTCGTGAAGGCGACCTTTGCGCCCCGGACCCTCGGCGAGTTGGGCTGGCGGCTGCCCTCGTATACGTTGGGTGAGGCGGCGGCGGCGATCCTGTTGGAGCCGAGTGACGACGCCTGGAATTTTCGATGCCACACCGACGCCTCTCTGGCGGACGCCTGCGTCGTCGCATTTCCATGGGGCGCCGATTACGGGCCAGAGCTGATCGAGGGGCCACATCAAGCCGAACAATTTCGCTCCTTCGGCCAGCGGATGCACGCCGCGGCGCTGCCGGCCACCTTGCAGATGTGGGAGGAATTCGAGGCCGAAGCGCCCGAAAAGATCGACGAGGCGGCGTTGATGATCACCCACACTCCTTCGCGTACGCTCGCCGATCGATTCTGCGAGGAGGCCGGCTTTCCCTACGAGAAGCTCTATTCGGTCTACTCTCGTTACGGGAATGTCGGTAGCGCTTCGATTCCGATGGGTCTGTATATGGCTCGACAAGAGGGACGGCTTCGCCGCGAAGACCAGGTGTTGTGTTTGGTCGGTGCCGCCGGGATGAGCTTGATGCTCTACGATTTTGTTTTTTAGTGCTGCGGTGTCACGACCACTGTGGAGGTGCGTAAGCTGTTGGTTCCGGAGACGATAGGGTCCTCACTTTTGGCCCTATGCCCTGCGGCGGAGACATATGGCGAGGATCGGGCAATGGACCGCCGATCGGCAGGAGCCGAAGACCGACGACTACAGTGAAGAATACGGAGCCCACCACAGTTACCGGATCGTCGATTCGGAAGGGCATCGATGGTGGTTTATGCAATAGGTGTCGAGAGAGATGGATTGAGGTCGGAGCGATGCATCCGAGTCCTCATCGGATTCTGCGAGGAGTATAGAAATGAATGCGCGACAATTTTTCGAAATTCTGTCCAGTGGCGATCTCGACGCCTACCATCAGGTGCTCGTCGAGGACTTGCCGGTCGGTGAGATGACCGGCAACGAGCGGGTGGCGACGACTCTCACTGGTAGGAAATTCCACGGCGGCGCACTCGGGTGGGATGTTCTCGGACATAGTCACGGCTACATCGGCTTGCTCGGGGACCAAAATCGAGACGCGAGGACATTCGGCGCCGCTCTCGGCCTGGTACCGGAGGAGGTGCGTCGGCCTTTCTTCGAGGTCAGCCTGGAGGTCGGATTGTTCGGCGAAGATCTCGCCCTTTGTTATGCCGCCGAGATCGGAGACTTCAATTGCCTGGAGTGGCTCCTCGACAGCGGGGTCGATCCAGACGCTGATGTCAGCGACGAGGATCGCTCAAGGCGCACGAAATTCGGCTTTCGCCCCCTCCACCTCGCGGCTCTCGCCGGACATCTGGACGTGGTGCATCGGTTGGTCGAAGGTGGTGTGCCCGTGGACCAAAAGGCGGCGTTTTCCGACAGCGCAGTGAGGATCTACGTCTCTGATCCAAGCCCATTGCTGCTGCTGACGTCCCAGCTCGTATACTCGAAGCCTCTCAGTGAGTCCCAGTGGGAGGTGGCCGAGGAGTTGCTAAACCTCGGCGCGGACCCGCTGTACGAGACCAAGGGGAAACCCTCCTCGCCGCTGGACGCAGCGCTTCGAAGCGGTAACCAGCGGCTCTACGACCTGCTCGGCGAGTTGGGCGGCGTGGACATAAATGACCATCCATTTCGAAAGGTCGATGAGCACAGTCCCCTGCGAGAGCTGGTCGGTCGGGTCGGGACGGGGCGAGCCATCGCCTGGGCTCTCGAGGCGGGCTGGCAATTTCGAGACGACGAGCGCGACGGTAGATCGGCGGCCCACGCATTCAAGTGCCTGGTGGGTAGTGAAGTTTGCTTTGCTAAGAGCGCCACCTTACCCGATGAGGAGCTTCGCCGGCTTGCGACGGAACTCATCGAAGTGGGAAATGCCGATCCCCGTGCCCGTGGGTTTACGGGAATCCCGATCTTCGTGAACCTCTGTCACGCACCGGCGCTGGTGGACCTTCTCATCGAGTACGGGGTCGACCCCAACGAATTGTCGGAGTGCGGTGAGTCCGCCGTCTATTGCCTCGTGAAGGTGGCCGTCGACCGAAGTAAACAGCGCCCGCAGGGGACCTTTGGGCAGATTCCGGACGTACCCCGGTGGCTATCTGCCGTTTTGGAGGCTGGCGCAGAGCCTGAGGTTCACGTATGCGAGGGAAATGTCCTCGAGATGGCGTTGAAGACGGCGGACGGTCGGATCGTCGAATTGCTCGTCGACTATGGCGCCGATCCCTCGAAGCTCTCGCCCTACCAGCAACTGCGGGTCTACGCGGCGATCGGTGACTCAGACGCAGCCAGTGACCTCCTCGAAGAAGGTGTCGAATCCTGCGTTGGACAGGGAGCGGGTTTCGGACCCTACGTGCTGGCCGCCATGGGGGGGCATCGAGAGGTCGTGGAGCTCTTGCTGGAACACGGATTGGAGCTCCATCGCAAAGAATTGAGCTCCTATCTATTCAAGGCCAATGTCGGGGAGTTGAGCGTGGAGATTTTCGATCTCCTCGTAGAGGCGCTCTCCTCGGAGGTGTCGGAGTTCTTCGGTCATGTCATCCGCAGAGCGATCGGCGCTGACAGAAAGGACCTGACGATGCGACTGCTAAACGGGAATTACGAGAGCACCCCCCGGGAATTGGAAAGTGCATTGTCGGAGGCTGCAAGGAAGGGCGAACGAGAGGTCGTGGAGGCACTTCTGGACCAGGGGCAGATGCCGGACATCGATGAGGGATACGCCGTCCCAGGCGCCATCGAAAATGACGAAGTAGAGATTCTGAAGATCCTCCTCGACCGTGGCGGCTCTCTGCCGGAGGGCGAAAAACCGGCCTGGTGCGTCGTCGCTGACAACTGCTCTGCCGAAGTGGCCGAATATCTCGCAAGTCACGAACTTGGTGATCCCCTGGCCACCAGAGCGAGGGATGGGATGTCACCGCTGGAGATCGTCGACGCCAAGCTGCCAAGGTTCGACGAGCTGGCCGAGCCGGAGAAGTACGGCGATGAAGCCGAGGCATTGAAGCAGAAGTGCCTGCGCGTTGCCCGAGCGCTTCGCCAACTGGGGGCGGGCGACGTAGACCGAGCCGAGCAAATTGCGGAGGCAATGACGAGTTGGCGCCAGGCCATGGAGACCTATCGGCGCGATTGGCCGGAGTGGAGAGATCTCGAGGCCGTCTTCGACGAAACAGAGGAGTTGGAGTGGGCCATGGCCGACGGTGTGGAATACCTCTACCATCCCGGTCGTCGCCTGGCCGTGCCCGTACCGACGAGTCTGTCGTTTGGGCCCGACGAGCTCTTATACGACTGGTTCTTTCCGCTGTCGGGAGCGGACAACTCCGCGACGACGGTCTCCGGAAGTCTCCTGTCGCATGGAGGTCGATACGGTGTGATGCACAACCCCCGTGAGTTCTATCCCGAGATCGCCGCCTCGGCCCTGGTCCCTGCCGGCGGTCTCTACGTGCTACAGCACAACCGCAGCGGGACGCCCGTCTTCGCAGACAGGGAGGACCAGGTCCGAATCTTTGACGCGAGCACCGGTGAGTTTGAAGTCGTCGGCTCCGTCGAGTCCTTCATTCGGTACTGCCTCGCCCAGCTTCTTCAGGGACGGCATTGGGCTACGGACGGCTACGCCCGAAAGCACGATCTCAATACCTACCAACTGAGGCACGTTCCGTTCGTCGAGTGACGGCGGATGATGGGCCGGGAGCCCATCAAAAGAGACTGCCGATAGGCAGGAGCCAATCATCTCCGGAGGGGAAAAGGAAGTCGGAGACGATAGCGTCCGCGCTATCGGCAGTCTGCGGTGTGGTGAAACCACACCTTGCAGTCACGTCACTTCATTGTAGATCTCACGGCTGATGATCAGCCGGAAGCGATAGCTCCCCAGATCATCGCCGATGGGATGCGATGACAGAATGTCATCGGCTCTATCGCTCATTGCTCCCCAGGCTATCGTGGCACGAGCAGATTGCGGGGTTCGCACCCCACTTACGGGTCGCTGACGTCCTGCGATGGCGCCGAGGGATGCCATCGGCTCCAAGATTCCGCCGATTATCCTCGGTTTGCTTCTCCCACCGCGCAATTCCGAGTCTCGATCCCGATAGAGTAGGCAAGGCACGTTGGGGTCGAGGAGCGAGGGCGCAGAACGATTGGCAGGGCTTGTAGTGCGATTCGGAAACGCCTGTTGGCGACGGAGCCGGGAGGTGACGCTGATCACTCGGCGAGCAGTTCAACGTCGAAATATGCCTCGAGAGATCTAGAACGCGTCTCGGACAGCAACTCCGAGCGGGAGTGTTCAGAACTCCCCGGAGCGCGGCCAGCCTGGCCGCCTTGCGGGCTGGCAGCCCGCGCTCCCATGAGAGTATGGTCGCATAACTTCGTGAGTCTACTAAACGCTTACAATCCAATCGGATTGGTTCGATCAAGTCCGTTATTTGGACATATCGAATAACAAAACAGACTTAGATAAGGGTTCCGTAGATCCGTTGGTGGAAGATTGGCCGGAGTATCGAGAGCTTTTGTATTTTCCGGGAAGGAATTACGTCCGTTGGCCAAGTTTTTTTTCGGCTCATCCGTTGGCATTAATTCAGTGTGAGAAGGACGAAGAATAGTGCGTCACAGATTTGGTCCCCGACACAGGAACCGCAATGGATGTTCACTCCACAACCGTCGGAATGGGTTCCACACTCGGCGCCGAGAGCACCGCAGCTATGGGGCGAGCATCAACCGGCCTACTCGCATTGCTCGGTGATGGGATTAAAGACTTCGCCGGGTCCACATTGCAGCTCCATGCAGATGCCAGAACTGCAGATCTCGCCGTCATAACAATCGTCATCGAAACTACAAAATAACACACAGGAATTTCCGAAGCAGGTCTCGTCGTCAACACAGTCGTTCGATTGCCAACACTCGATTGGGTCCCCTGCAAACCCCGCTGCCCACCATGTAAAGTGGGTCACTTCGGCCGACCAGGCCAACCTATCTTCGGACGCCGAAGATTCCACCACATACCCGACCGCGTCATGGCGCCAATAGCCCGCGTCCTCGTCGAACCAGTAGGCGTCGAGCTCTTCGCCTACCGAGAATTCCCCCTGAACCGATTCGGGCAGATCGAACTCCAGGGTGGCAGACGAGTCAGGGGAAAGAAAGATCGGCTCTCCGTTTTTAAAGAACTCCACATTCATCATGGCAAAGGTCTCGAGGATCTTGGCGTCGGAGCCCTCTTCTTCTGCCACCATGGGGCCCGGCAATGCTCCCTGATCTTCGCCGGTGGGATCCAACTCGGTAAGGGCCACCGTTACTTCGCCTTCGACGGGATCTCCGCTTTCGTCGACGAAGGCTCCACTGGCAGCGGGTTGAATGGAGATGCTGGAGTGCGTGGCATGAACGACGGCTGGGCTGGTGGCGTCGACATTCTCTTCAACGCTTCGCTCTACCAACACCGCCTCCACCGACATCATTTGCTCGGGCTCCAACTCGGTGACGATGGTCCGCGGCGCAAATCCTTCAGCACGGACTCTACCGGTCACCCGCTCTACCTCTTCTACCATCAGTTCTTCAAAGACGACCAAACCGTCTTCGTCGGTTTCACCGATCCCCCAGTCTCCCAGGTCCACCAGGGCATCGCTTATCGGGGCGTCGCCCAGATCCGTGATGGTGATTGTGAGCTGTGCCGGCTGGAGTTCTTCGTCGGCATCGGGCTCTTGGGATGCATCTTCCTGTTGGGATGCATCTTCTCCTTGGGATGCATCTTCAAGGCCTCCGGCGTCGAGCTCCTGCTGATTCGGATCGTCTTGCTCCGCATCCTCATCCGCGGAGGAGCAGGCGAAACTACCCAGCAGGAAAAGTCCAATAGCGAATATGCAGGCTACCGACGACAAGCGTCGATTCCCTTGCCAAATGTCGGAAAAAGCCGAGCAGCACACGTTATTTTTGGAGCTCACAGTGGATCCTTCGAAATAAGAGAGCCGAACATCGCGGCGGAGGCAATATCCCAAAAGCGCAATAGGGAAGCAGGAAGAATATGCCCCATCGGTAATCATTTTGCTAATGAATAAGTCAAGGAGGGTTGTGACCCTAAATTCCGCACCTGCAGTGGGCATGTCGTTACAAGTTACCCAACTGGCAGAGCAACTAGCAACGGAACAGACAAGGCCCTGACGGCTATCCATGTGGGTCCGTCAGGGCCTTTGTTTTTTCGATTAGCGTAGGGTCACGTCACTTCACTGTAGATCTCTCGGCTGATGATCAGCCGTTGGATCTGGCTGGTGCCCTCGTAGATCTGGAAGATCTTGGAGTCACGGTACAATTTTTCGACGGGGTACTCCTTGGAGTAGCCGTAGCCGCCGTGGACCTGGACGGCGTCGGTGGCCACTTTGGCAGCCATATCGGCGGCGAATGCCTTGGCGTAGGCCGCCTCTTTCGTATTGCGCTCTTCGCGGTCGTGGAGCCAGGCCGACTTCCAGACCAGTTGGCGGGCGGCCTCGATATTCATGGCCATATCGGCGATCATGAAGCTCACGGCCTGGTGTTTGGCGATGGGGCGCCCAAAGGTGGTGCGCTCGAGCGAGTAGTCGCGGGCGTGCTCGAAGGCCGCTCGGGCAAGCCCGACGGCCGCCGAGGCGACGATGGGGCGCGATTTATCGAAGGCGCCCATGGCCTGCATCCAACCCAGTCCCTCTTTGCCTCCGAGGACGTTCTCGGCGGGGACGACGACATTGTCGAAGGTAATCCCTCGGGTGTCGCTTGCGCGTTGGCCGAGATTGTCCTCCTTGCCGCCGACCTCGATGCCTTCGGCGTCGGCGTCGACGAGAAAGCCCGACAGGCCCCGGTAGCCCGCTTCTTTGTCCGTGTAGGCCAGGACAAAGTACCAGGCGGCCTTGGCGCCGTTGGTGATCCACATCTTCTGGCCGTTCAGGACGTAGTTGTCGCCCTCTTTTCTGGCCGTGGTTTTGACGCCCTGGACGTCACTGCCGGCGCCGGGCTCGGTGACGGCGTAGGCGGCCATGCGGGGAAGGTCGTCATCGTCGAGTCCCTCGACGAGCATGCCCAGATATTTCTTCTTTTGCTCGTCCGTGCCGAACATGATCACTGGCGAGGTGGCGAGCTGGTTGGCTTCCATGGCGGTGCCGATGCCCGTGCAGCCCCAGGCGATCTCCTCAGAGAGGATGCACGCGCCCAGGCAACCCAGTCCGAGACCGCCGTATTCGGCGGGGACCATGGTGTTCATCAGGCCCAACTCCCACGCCTGCTTGAGGACTTCCCAGGGATATTCGCCAGTCTCGTCGTGATGCACGGCGGCGGGCCGGATGACGTCGCGCGCAAAATCGCGAGCCGTCTTCTGATACATCTTCTGGTCTTCCGTCAGTTCGTAACCGATCATCATCGCCTCCTTGAGGTCGAAAGGTGTGAATGCACATTCAGCGCGCCCGTAGGGTGCGTCAAAGTCGGTGCGTTGTAAATGGGGGAGCCGCGAAAATCGGTGACGGTGAACCAGGCAACCCTCAAATGGTAGTTGGTTCGCTCAAATAGAGACACGCTGGTTGAACATGGAATTTAGGCTCGACCGAAGTCGACGGTGTCGGGGGAGATGGACGTGATTCTATTTGGGGCGCCTGAACTGCGGCGCAATAAAGTCATTTGGGTGTTGCCGTTTTCGCGGTGATAGCTTTGCGAGAGCCGGGACGGTGAGCGAATCGTCAAGATGACTCGACCTCTTTGGCTTCTTCGACCACCAGCTTCTTCCACCTGCGGCGGCCATAGGTGACCAGTAGCGTCAGCGTCATCACCAGCAGGGAGGCGCCGACGAGCCAGGGGATGAAGTCCATCATCGGTGTCGGTTCGTCGACGGCCTCGGCGATGCCGCCGGCGGTGGTGCCGAGATAGGCGTATACCAGGGTGCCCGGGGCGACGCCGAGGAAAGTGGCGATGAGGTAGCGCTTCCACTCCACGCCGGTGACGCCGAAGACGTAATTCGCCATATTGAAGGGGATGATCGGAAAGAGCCGCAACAAAAAGACGACGCGAAAGGGCTTGTCGACGACGAGCTTGTCGATGCGGTCGAAGTCCTCCCACTTCTCCGTCCAGCGGCGCACCCGATCGCGGGCGACGTAGCGGCCGATGATCAGGGCCGCCAGGGCGCCGAGCGGTCGACAGAGCACGGCGATGATGGAACCCCAGACGCCGCCGAAGAGAAAGCCTGCTCCGACGGCGAGGACCACGGCGGGAATGAAGACGGTGGTGGCGGCGATGTAGACGACGGCGAAGCTGAGGGCGCCGATGGGACCGGCGCCGGGGTCCCACAGTTCCAGAAGTGATTCCCCCGTTTCCGTAGGGCCAAAGAAGAGGACCAGGGCGATGAGGGTCAGGATGAAGCCGCCCAGCACTTTGGTCCACATTCGCATCGGCGGCGCCACAGTGTGATCGGCGGCGATGGTGGCGTGGATGGTCGCCGATTCGTCGTGGGTGGCAGTCGGGTTGTGGAGTTTGTCGGTCATGGGAGAGGTCAGCTCGGGCCTTCGAAGAACTACAAAATAAAAGTGCTCACCTGGAGCGATGAGTCATCTCGTTGTAGATAACCGGCCTGTGAGATTGAGCATTCGGGAAGGAGAACGCAATGGAACGTTCGCGAGTAAAAACGGTAGCCGTCGTGGGGAGTTCGAAGGCCATTGACGGCGATGGAAGATATAAGGCCGCCTTTGACGTGGGCCGTGGCCTGGTCAATCGTGGATTTCGGGTCGTCACCGGTGGCAGAGGAGGCGTGATGGAGGCTGCCTGCCGTGGGGCCCACACAGCCGAGGCCTATCGAGAGGGGGTGACCGTCGCAATCTTGCCGGGGCGTTCCCCCGACCAGGCCAATCCCTACGTGGATATTGCCATCCCCACAGGACTGAATATTGCTCGCAACGCCATCATCGCTCATAGCGACGGGGTCATCGGGATCGGTGGCGGTTCGGGGACGCTGGCCGAACTTGCCATGGCCTGGCAATTGGGTCGGCCAGTGATAACGGTGGATCTCGGCGGATGGTCGGGTCGTCTCGGTGGAGAGCGTCTCGACGACAGGCCATCGCCAACGGGGAAGGACGATCGGGTCTGGAAGGCAGAAGACCCGAAGGAGGCGGTGCAAATGATGGAGAAGTTGCTGGAAAAGGCATTCCCCAAACCGCGAAGGTTTTCGCCGTAGACTTGGGACATCATTGAGGCTCGTAGACGCCGCCGCATAATTTGTCGTCCAGGCAGTTGAAATGCGGTTCCATCTCGTCCGGATCCGTACCCGGGTCGTCAGTGGTGGCGATGAGATTCCAGAAGTAGGCCTCATCGGACTCCAATTTGC
>SLPW01000457.1 GCA_007131755.1 Myxococcales bacterium
GCCCGGAAGGACAGGATTATTTCTTCCATGACGATTGTGGCTGTGGATGCGTCGACGTCGATTCCGACCCCACCGATCCTGCTCCCGTACCGGGCCCGACCTGCAGCGCCTGGGACGCCGAGGGCGTGGGCCCCTGTGACGAATTCCTCGGATTCAGCTTCGACGGCGAAAAATGTGTGGGCCACTCTGGCTGCAACTGCGTCGGAAGCGCCTGCGGACGACTGACGGACTCCCTTGAGGACTGCCAGAAGCAGGTCCGCGACTGCGACTATACCTGCGGTGACCCCGACGGCGTGGTCTGTGACGTCTATATGGGCATCGATCCAACTTCATGCCCCGACAAATCGGCCTATACCGTTGTCGATTGCGAGCCCATGTGCGTCGATCCGGAGTCCTGCGAAAAGCTCGAGCCCGACGAGTGACCGCCGGCTATCCTTCCTTCTTCTCCGATAGCTCCATCCATCGATCGAAGGCCTGGTCGTACTCCTCCTGTGCGGCCTGCTTTTCGGTGTCTAATTCGGCCACACGTTCGTAGTCGGCGGCCTGCTCGACCATCTCCTCGTCGATCTGGCCCAATCGCTCCTCAATCTTCGCGATTCGTTCCTCCACCTCCTCGAGCTCCCGCTCTTCGCGCCAGCTCAGGCCCCGGGATGACGACGCCGTCTTCGTCTGCTTCGCCCTCTCCTGATCGCTCTTTCGTCGCTTCTCCTCAGCCTCTTCTGCCGCCTTCTTTCGCCGCTCTTCTTCTCGCCGCTCTTCGTAATACGAATAGTTTCCGGGGACCTCCTCCACCCGTCCTTCACCGCGAAATGCCAGCAGATGCTCCACTGTGCGGTCCAGGAAATAGCGATCGTGACTCACCGCAATTACCGCACCCTGAAAGTCGTCGAGATAGTCCTCCAATACCGTCAACGTATCCACGTCCAGATCGTTCGTCGGCTCATCGAGGAGCAAGACGTTGGGCTGCCCCATCAAGATCCGCAATAGATACAATCGACGCCGCTCCCCGCCGGAGAGCTTTTCGATATAGGTCCACTGCTTTCTCTTATCGAAGAGAAATAGTTCCAGCATCTGTGACGCCGTCATCCAGCCGTCAGACGTCGGCACCCGATGCGCCACCTCCGTGATATAGTCGTGGACTCGCATCGACGGATCGAGAGATTCCGTTTGCTGATCGTAGTAGCCGATCTCCACTGTAGCCCCACGCTCCACCGTACCCGCATCGGGTTCGAGGCGACCGGCGACGATGTCCAAAAGGGTCGACTTTCCCACTCCGTTGGGACCCACAATCCCCAATCTATCCCTGCGATCCACCCGATAGCTGAAATTCTCAAATAGTGTCGTTCCTCGGCGCGCCTTCGCCACGTCCTCGACGGCGATGACCTTCTTTCCCAGCCTGCGCTCCACCGTGTCGATCTCCACGGTGCGCTCGTCTACCTCGTAGCTCGACTCCAAAAGCTTTTTGGCGCGCTCCTTTCTGGCCTTCGCCTTCGTCCCCCGCGCCTTGGGACCGCGCCGAAGCCACTCCAACTCCTTCTTTGCAAGCTGGGCCCGCTTCTGCTCGCGCTTTTGCATCTCCTCGCGGCGCTTCTCCCGTGCCCGGATGAAGTCACTATAATTGCCCTGGTGGCGATATACGGTTCCCCTTTCCAATTCGAGAATCACGTTTGTCACCCGATCCAGAAAATACCGGTCGTGTGTGATCAAGAGCAGCCCGGCCGTGCGCCTTGCCAGATATCCCTCGAGCCAGGAGATGACGTCTACATCCAGGTGGTTTGTGGGCTCGTCCAAAATCAACAGGTCTGCCGGGCGCACCAGCGCTCTCGCAAGGGCCACGCGTTTTTGTTGCCCCCCGCTCATGGAGGCCACGGGCTTGTCGAATTCCTCCATCCCGAGCTTGCTCAAGATGGTCTTCGCCTCGGTTTCCAGATTCCACCCGTCGACGCGATCCATCTCCTGCGACAGCCGGGTCACCTCGGCTAGACGCTTTTCATCCGACGGTTCTTCCTCCAGCCGTTGGCACGCCTGCTCATATGCCCGCACCACCTCGAAGGCCTCCGGGCCATCGCACAATACCGTTTCCAAGGCCGTCTTCGCCGGATCGAGCTTCGGACGCTGAGCGAGATATTCGATTCGCGCCTCATTGGCCCTGATCACTTGCCCAACCTCCGGCTCCTCCAGACCCAACAGGATTTTCAACAGCGTCGATTTTCCGGACCCGTTGACTCCGATCAGCCCCACCCGGTCATCCCTGGTGAGTCCGAAGCTCACATCCTCGAACAGAGTCCTATCCCCGTAGGTTTTCTCCAGATTTTCCGCCGAAACAACCGTCATTCAAACCCCGGACAGGACACCTGACACCGAACGCTACCACCCGTTACCCATCACCTCACTACCCGCCGACTCTCACATCGCCCGTCGATACTCCCCGCCCACCTCGTACAGGGTATGCGAGATCTGCCCCAGACTTGCGTATCGTACCGTATTCATCAATTCGGCGAAGATATTTCCACCGGACAGAGCCAC
>SLPW01000525.1 GCA_007131755.1 Myxococcales bacterium
CTCTCCCCCAGCACCAGGCGCACCTCCTGTGCCAGTGCCGTGGGGTTAACTCCCACCACCCGGATCAGGTAGGTGCGCTGCACATCCCCTTGCCCCGAAAAGATATTGATCGTCGACGTCCCCGGACTTCGGCCGGTGATAAAGAGATATCTGCGGTCACTACTGAACTGAGGATCCGCCACGGAGTCATCGCCGGCCGTAATCCGGCGCACGCCTTGGGAGCTGAAGGTCAACGTCTCCCCAACGGCAATCGTAAACTCTTCGTCCGGTTCATCGAGCCCCTGGGCTTCTACGGGCATCGACCATAGAACGGGGACCAGCAGCGCCAGCGCCGCCAACAGCATCATCACCTCATCAAACCGCCTCATACGACTCCTTACCACCAGATACGAATTCCATCGACTTCGCTTTTTCGGTGTCTTTTCTCTCGGCTTCTGCAAGATATGGCGCCACCGTACTGACTTTTTGGGCTCTCGCACTCAAGCACGCGTAGTGTCATATGATTTCTACAAAAGTGCAATGAGAATCCGCTTCTCCTCGCCGACGGCGCCTATCTCGTCCCACCTCTTTAGGCGCCTGCGACCTGGCATGGACCCGGTCTTCGGCGGCCACCGGCGGTTGCTATCCGCCAATGACACACCGAAACGAGCGAGCATCCAACAAAAAAGACGGCTCCCCCGAATGATCAGGAGAGCCGTCCGGCTGTGATAGCTCGCGCTGGCGAATCAGCGAATGACATCGATGTCCGGAACACAGACACCGCGCGCATTTCTCCTCTCTCCATCAGGACAGGGCGTCGGCGCTCGTTCCACGACCCTCTTCGTTCGGTTCCGGTTGATGACGTCCAACTCCTCCAGCACTTCTCGCAACGTCCTTCGCGTCACCGGCACCGTCTCCAGGTCCTCACGATTACGCAATAACAGCGTCAGATCGCCTCGCGTCTGGGCCACGATCATTAACTCCGCCTCCTCCGGCGTCATCGCCAGCGTCACGTGTCCATAACCTCCCCAGCGAACCTGTCCCGTCTCGTGTGCGTCTCCGAAATTCTGTCCCACCGCCAACAGCGTGACGTTTTGCAACAGGCTCATCGTTACGAACCCGATGCTGTCACCACCGGAGGCCTCGGGGATCAACTCGTCTTCCTGTCCCACCGGAAAGGTGCCCAGAATATCCACCCGATCTCCGGGCTGCAATAGCCCTCCCACTCCCGAGATGGCGTCCACCGGTACCGTCATCGCACGCTCTCCCGTGGGTATGGTGCCCGACAGGGTATGCGCCGTCTCGCGTGTCGAGAAATGACTGGTCAAAATCATTTCCCCGGCGCTCAGATCCTCGGCCACCGACATCCCCAGATAGATGTTGATATCCTGAGCTTCCAGTGGGTTTCCGGGCAAAAATTGGGCCGGCACCTCCTCGGTGGTCACCATCTCCTCACTCAAGGGGGTTCCCGCCGGAATATCCGCCGACGCCACTACCACCGGGCGCATATCACGCGTAATCTCGTCCCTCTCCTCCTGGATCTGTTGTGCGTATAGATACACCAAAAACGCCCCGAAAAGTCCGACGACAATTGCCGCTATCAGAAGTTTCTTCTTCGCCATCGCGAATCTCTCCTCACCGAAATGTTTCCGATGGCACCTTCCGGCGGCGTCCATCGGCTATCCATTAATCCTGACGTCTCGCTTCTCGTTGTCTCTATCTCGCACCCTCTCAACAGCCAGGCCATTGCCACGCCTCGACCAAACTCCCCTCGCCCCGGCCTCTGAATCACCGAGACTTCCTCACGCGGACGGTACAACCACTCACAGCATGGCCCTGTGGGGACGACCTAAACGCTAGCAAAACACTCCGTTATGGTCCAGAGCTGCTGCGTCGGCACTGGCGAGCCAACTCAGATAGCCCGTGCGCACCAACCATCGCACCGTATCTTCCACCGTCTGCTGCGCCTTGCGGGGACGAAATTGCAGCTCCCCCCTGGCCCGATCGTTTGAGATCTCTCTGCTGCGAAGAGCCAACTCCGTGGCCACCAGTACCGGCGGCGCATCACGCCAGCCGATGCGCTCGATGAGCATCTCACCGACCTTCGCCAGCGCCCGAAGTCGCCTCACCCCCACCGCACGGCGCGGGACCCTGCGCCCTACTTCGCCAAGGATCATCTGCGTAAATCTCGATAGCTCGATATTTTCTCCCCCCAGTATATAGCGTCTCCCACTTCTTCCCCGCCTGAGGGCCGCCACCAATCCAGCCGCCACATCTCGCACGTCCACCACGTTCAGCCTCCCCCCCCGAGGAGCCAGGCACAACCCGCGCCCGGCGATCCTCGTCAGAAGCCGGGTTGCTCCCGAATTGAAATCTCCCGGACCAAAGATCGTCGTTGGCATGGCGATCACTACATCCATCCCGCAGGCCACGTAGCGGTACCACTCGTTCTCCATCGCCGCCTTGGCCTCGAAATAACCATTCTTCACCGTCCCGGGCACGTAACGCGACGTCTCGTCTATCACTTCCTCCCGTCCCCCCAATGCGGTGCTGATGCTCGAGACGTACACCACTCGGCGTACTCCGGCACCACGGCAAGCATCGGCCACGGCACGCGTTTGCTCCACTCCACTTCTCTTCGCCCGATCGACTTCCAACGCCCGGCGCGGCTCGTATCCCCCACAGTGGATGACCGCCGTTGCTCCCTCTACGAATCGCCTCAACTCACCGCCACGCCCGATCTTGACGCGATGCCAGGACCAGTCCAGATCGCTGACCTGCCATCCCGGCTCGTCTCCCTGAAATGATCCCCGCGCCGCAAACCCAGACGCCAGAAGATGCCGCCCCACGTGACTTCCCAAAAACCCATCTCCTCCCAGCACTGCCACCTCCGGCTTCGCCATCCTCTTCTCCTTTGTGGTATGGACGAGACATCCTTATTGATGGAGTAGGGCATCTTTAACCAACTGAACTCTCCCCCCGGGTTCCCGAATCATGACCTGCGATCTTCAAACCAGGGCCGACTCGCTTCTTCAACTCGTCGCCCGCGTCGAACGCCTGGAGGCATTCCCCCGAACCGGCTGGCAGGTCTGCGGCGTACAACAGCCCGAATCCGTGGCCTCCCACAGCTTCGTGACCGCCGTCGTCGCCCTGTGGTTGGCCGATCACATCGACGATGACGTCGACACCGAGCGAGTCCTGCGAATCGCCCTGGTCCACGATCTGGCCGAATCCATGCTCACCGACCTCCCCCGCCCGGTCAAGCACCTGCTCGGCACCGAGGCCGTTCGACACGCCGAGGACGCCGCCATCGAGCGTATTCTCAATCCCGAACTGAACACCTGGCGCGAAGCCCACGACGAATACCGCGACGCCTCGACCATCGAGGCCCGCCTGGTCAAGGCTTCCGACCGCATCCAGATGCTCGCCAAGGCCCTGCAATATCGCGCCGAACACCGCGGCCGCACCGAGCGCTTCTTCTCCGACCGATCTGCCTTCGACGACTTCGACATCCCCCTCGTCGCCGCCATCTACGACCGCCTCTTCGAGCGCTTCGACGACGGCGAATGGTTCAGCGCCGACTTCTGATTCCGCCTTCCCACCCCTGCCTCCTGATTTTTGTCTACTGACCTCCGGTTTTCCCAACCCCGCCTTTACATCCACAGCAATTTTCGCTACTCGTCGGGCGCAAGCTTTGCGCACTCACAACCAACCGGCGAGTCGCCATTTGCCACTCGCCAGTCCGTCGCATCCCCGGCCGTTTCGCCGTGCGACTTTCACCGGACTCAATCAAGCTCTGGGAGGCAACTCATGTCGACGATCAAGAACCTCGGAATCACCGGTTACGACGGCCTTCGCTTCGTCACCCTCGACCTCGGCCGAAGCCGAAACTTCTATCTCGAGAAGCTCGACTTCAAGATGACCGCCAAATCCACCCCGGAATGGGAGGAACAGACCGGCGACAAAGCCGAGGTCTACTCCGCCGGCGACATCCGCATCGAGATCGTCGAGCCCCAGACCGATGAATCCTGGGGCGCCTATCATCGCCGCTTTCATCCCGCCGGCATCGGAAAGGTCAACTTCGCCGTTCAGGATCTCGACGAAGCCTGGAGGCGACTCGATGAGCGCGGGGCCACCTTCATCGACGAAATTCAGACCGTCGAGCAAGAGGGCGGCACCTACCGCCACTTCGAGATCGCAAGCCCCATGGGCAACCTCAACTACGGTTTCGTAGAGCGCGACAATTTCGACACCTATGCCCCGGGCTTTGAGACCCTGGACACCGGCGGCGACAACAAATTCGGCTTCACCCACATCGACCACCTGACCTCCAACGTGCGCACCCTCAAGCCGCTGGTGGACTGGTTCCGTGACGTGCTGGGAATGGAGCAGTTCTGGGAGATCGCCTTCCACACAAGCGATATCGATCCCGAGCGAAAGTCCGGCTCCGGACTCAAGTCCATCGTGATGTGGGACCCGGAAGGGGTCATCAAATTCGCCAATAACGAGCCGGCCAAACCCTTCTTCCACGACTCGCAAATCCAGAAATACGTCGAGGACTTCGGCGGCGGCGGCGTCCAACACGCAGCCTTCGCCATGGAGGATATCGTCTCTCACACCGCCGAGCTCGAAGAGCGAGGCGTCAAATTCCTCCACACCCCCCAGACCTATTACGACACCGCCCTGGGCCGCCTCAAAGAGCAGGGCGTCGACTCCATCGACGAGGACATCGACAAATTGGCCGAGTTGGGCATCCTCGTCGACGGCTCCGAAGACGGCTACCTCCTTCAGATCTTCATGGAAGAGGCCGCCCTGTACTACGACGAGCCCCACGCCGGTCCCTTCTTCATCGAGCTCATTCAGCGCAAAGGTGACGAGGGCTTCGGCGGCGGAAACTTCCGCGCCCTCTTCGAGGCCATCGAGCGCGACCAGAAAGCCCGCGGTATCGTCGTGCAGGGGGAGGAGTAAGACAGCAGGTGATAGGTAGTGGGTGGTGGGTAGAAGACGACTCACCCACCACCCACCACCCACTACCCACCACCCATATACCCATCACCTGATCAAATACACCCTCGTCGCACCCTGCCCCAGTCGCACGTCAAACCCCTGCTGTGAAAGATCGCTTCTCGCCCGCTGAACGCTGAGTCGCGCCGAATTATCCCCTTCCTCGTCGAGGATCAGATAGACCCCCACCTGAGAGTCCATGCCCGCCGCCTCCAGCAGGTCGTCGGGAAGACGCACCGTCCCCTCTACCTCATCGACGTCCCAATTCGTCACCACCACCATTAGCTGACCGCCTCCCGGCTCGTAACGGGCAAAAGCATATAGCCCCTCCGGATAATCTCCCCGGTCCCGATTATAATAGTCCACCCCCCAATAGCCCGTCGCCGTCGCAAGAGGGTGCTGGCTAAGATGAACCAGGCGCCGGTAATACTCGTGGAGATCGCGCTGCCACGGTTCCAACCCTCCCCCGTCGAAGCGTCCCTCGTTATTCCACTTCGCAAGCGCCGGCACCCGCCAATAGTCGAAGATTGTGCTGCGCCCATCCTCCAGGGAAAATCCGCTCTCCCCTGCCCCCTCCTCACCCAGGGTCTGCCCGTTATACAGCATCAGCGGCCCGTCTCCGTATAGATAGGTGATGGGCCCCACATGGCGTCCCGCCTCGGCGTCTCCATATCCCGAATTATGCGTATCCGGACCCACCGGCGACGCGATGCGTCGCTCATCGTGATTTTCCAGATAGCGAATATAGCGGTGGCGCTCCTCGTCGGGGATGGAGGCGAAATAGGCATCCAGGCTATATTTGTCCTCCGTCTGGTTGTAGATGCCTTTTACCCCGTCGTACATCCCGTCGTCGTATACCACGTCAAATCCCGCGTCCATCAGCCCCTGCAGCCGCTCGTAGGCCTCGGCGATGAAATAGGCGTCGGGAAACTCCGACTTCGTCTCCTCGATGACCCAGCTCCAGAAGGCGTCGGGCACGAAGTGGGCGAAGTCGACCCGAAATCCGTCCACCCCGTACTCTCCCATCCAGTAGCGAATCACCTCGTGCATAAAATCCCATGTCGGCGGACGGGGATCGTAAAACTCCTCGCCGGTCTCGAAGTTCAGCCCGTAATTGAGCTTCACCGTCTCGTACCAGGAGTGAACCGGTGGAGTATGGCTTGCGACGTTATTTCCCGTCACCCGCGCGAAACTTCCCTCGCTTCCGTCCTCCGGGCCAAAGCTTCCGTCCATCCCGTCGACCTGCCAGTGCGAATCCAGCGTCGGAAGTTCCAGGGCGATCCCTCCCTCCAGATAAAAGAAGTTGTTCTGAGGAGAGAAAAATTGATGCTGATCATCATCGATGCCCAGGTCGAGTTCGGGGCGCACCGTCGAGCCATAGGATCTGGCCACGTGATTCGGCACCAGATCGATGAGCACCTTCATATCGGCGTCGTGAATGCGCTGCACCAACTCACCAAACTCCTCACGCCGCTTCGCCGGATCGTCTGCATAGTCGGGACAGACGTCGAAATAATCGCGCACCGCAAAGAAGCTCCCCGCCCTTCCCTTCAAGATATCCGGGTCGTCCGGCGGCTCCCCGTAGTCCGACCAGTCCGTCAGTGTCGCCTGCTGCAACACCCCTGTCAGATAGACGTGGGTCACCCCCATCGCTCGAAGCCTCGATAGCGCCACCTCGTCGATATCCGAAAATTTGCCGACCCCGTTTTGCTCGATCGTCCCGTCGACGACGTTGTCTCCCGACGTATTGCCGAAATGCCGGACGATGAGTTGATAGACCACCGGTCGATGTTGCGACTCCCCGCCCACCTCGAAGGAGCGCGGCTGACTCCAAGTATCGCCTCCCTCCCCGTGCACCCGAACTCGCCAATAATAACGCTCTCCGCTCTCCAACCCGATCAGCGGATAATCCAGATGGGGCCAGTTCCGTTCCACCACTAGATAGTCCGAGAAGTCCGCATCTCGAGCCACGTCTACATCATAAGTCTCCCCGTATTCGCCCAACTGCCAGACGAGCCTGACATCCGTGGACAGCCCGAACATCCCGTCGCCGGGATGGGTCAACTCCACCGTCGCATCTGCAGGAATTGACGCGTCCTCCTCGACGTCCACGTCCCCGGCGTCCGGATCGGCTTCGCCCTCATCCTCGCCATTGCTGCACGCGGCGCTCATCATCACGACGACCACCATCATCGCCGCCAACGACCCTCGAATCCCTCTGCCTTTTCTCACTCCTGATCCTCCCTGATGGATCTGTCTACGCACCATCGCTCTTCGTCGAGTCTTCGTCGCCCCTTCGGGACTCCCCCTACCCTACATGCCCAGGCTCCTTTCAACTACCGCGACTCACTCCTACTCTCCCGGCAGGATCACACGGAACGTCGTTCCCCCTTCTGAGCGCCCTTCAAAGGTGAGCCTGCCTCCCAACTCTTCGACAATACAGCGAGATATATACAGACCCAGCCCCGTTCCCTCCCCCGCCTCGCGTGTGGTGAAAAAGGGATCGTAGATGCGTTCTCTGAGCTCCTCTTCGATCCCGACTCCATCATCGTGAATCTCCACCACCTGCTCATCCCCGACCTTCCGCGTCACCACCTCCACCATCCCTCGAGCGCCTGTTTGCTCCACCGCTGTCGCAGCATTCAACAACAAATTGACAAAGACCTGCGTCAGCCGCGGGGCGTTGGCCTGTAGACAACTCAACTGACCCTCTTGTCGGACCTCAATATCGGCGTGGCGCCGCAACGACCCCCCGCAGATCATCAGGGCATCGTCCAGACATTTTCCGGCCTCTACGGTCTCTACATTGTCGTCCACATTCGTGAAGCTACGCATGCCGGCGACGATGGTCTCCATTCGACCGATTCCCTCCAGACTGTCCAGCAATGCCTCTCGCAGCGCATCGTCGTCCTGCTCCGACCCCTCACCCTGTAATCTCTTCTCCAACACCCGCACTACGTAGCGCACATTTGATTTGACATAGGCCAGGGGATTGTTCATCTCGTGCGCCACTCCGCTGGCCAGAGTCCCCAGCGCCGTCATCCGGTCCGTCGTCATCAGCTTTGCCTGCATATCTCGATATCTCGACATATCCCGAAACACGATCACCGCCCCTTCGTTTATGTCGTCTTCTTCAATCCAGGTCAGCGTATACGCCACGGGCAGCGCCCTGCCGTCGCCGCGATTGAAAATATCCGTATGGGATTCTACCTCACAGCCCGTACGCAACCCCTGCGCCAGTACGCAATTGCTATTCGAAAGACAGCTACGCTCGCGATGGACGACCTGGTGAAACTCTTTCCCCACCAATTCCGTTGCCTCTCTCAGCCCCAGATGCCTCAGGGCCGCCGGGTTGGCAAAGGTGACTCGACCATCCCGATCGACGGCCAGCGTTCCCTCCCCCAGATGTCGGGTCACGATGCTCTCAATGCTCGCATGTTGCATGCCATTCATATCCGTCCCTTCCTTCACAAAAAACAGCATCATCGAAGACTGGGCTCGCTTCACTCTTTGTTTCCAACTACGTCAGACCGAAAACTCACCGCCCCGCCGTGGCAATCCCCCTTCGTCGACGGGCTCGATCATCTGCGGTGACTCCCTGCCCGGCCGATTCAATTGTCTACTCACCGGATAGTAGCGCACCCTATCCGCGGGAAACTCCTCGATCATCGACTCCATGACTCCTCGCGCTTCCTCGTCATCAAATAACCACTCATCCCAGCACTGCTCCGGAGCCCACAGGGGCATCCGGTCGTGGATCGACTCCAACTGCGCCGCCGCCGGAGCCGTCAAAATCGTATAGCTCTCCACGACGCGATCGTCCTCACCGGACCATCGCTCCCACAGCCCGGCAAAAGCTCCCAGCTCTCCGTCGCCGAAGGTGATACGAATCGGCCACTTCTTCCCCTCCCTGGAAACCCACTCATAGAATCCGTCTGCCGGCACCAGACAGCGCCGACGCCGAAAAGCAGCGCGAAACGAGGGCTTTTGATCTGCCGTCTCCGATCGAGCGTTGATCATGCGGTTGCCGATCTTTTCGTCATCTGCCCAGAAGGGGATGAGCCCCCAGCGCATCGTCACGCACTCTCGTCTCGCCTCGGATCCCTCGTCGCCCGCCCGCACCACGGGCATCGTCTCCGTGGGCGCCACGTTATAGCGGGCTGAATGCTGAGCCGGCGCCTCCACCCCGAATCGCCTTCCGATCTCCTCGGCATTGTGTGTCAAACTATATCGTCCGCACATTCGTCACTCCGCCTGCTTGAGATCTTCCTCTACTACAACACAGCGAAAACTTGAGTCCTCGACTCGTCGGTGAAACACTCACTTCAGCACCATCAGAGCCGTACCTCCCGCTCCGAGACCAGCACATGAACGCGAATCATAACGAACCCCCGGGGCTGTGGGAAGCCCACAAACACATGACTTCTTCCCCGAAACGTCGCTTACAACCCCGGGCTCCTATCATGACTAGATTCTTCGGGTATTCGACGATCCTATTGTTGCTGCTCCTCACCGCCTGCAGCGGCGGCGAGCGCGTTGTCGTCGACCCGGCCTCACAAGGCGCCTTCGACGACTTCCCCATCCAACGCCTCCCCGACCTCGATGAGATGCGCCGCGGCTACCTATTGGAGGAAGTCCACCCCGAATTGGTCGATCGCATCCGGCTGATGTACGCCCTCCTCGAGCACGAGGGAATCGAGATCGTCTTCGTCTCCGGCTATCGCCCCCACGCATGGTTCGACCGGCCGAACCGCCTGGCGAGCTGGCACAACCTGGGCATGGCCGTCGACCTAAACCTTGCCCACCGCGGCTCGCTGGAAGAGGCGAACCGCCATTTCCGAGAAGACGAACCCCTGTGGCGGCGCATCGAGGAGATCGCCACCGGCCTCGGCATCATCTGGGGCGAGCGCTACGACGACATCTTCCACTTCGAGTGGCATCCCGGCTTCCACTCCCGCATCCGAGATCACGAATTCGAACAATTCCAGCGCCTCGCCGGCTCCGGTCTCGAAGACCACTCCGAAGTCTGGCACCTCTTCTCCCCCGAATACGCCGCAGACGACGCTCCACCGTGCTTCGGCGGCTGCTACCACATCCCCGACGACGGCCTGCGCC
>SLPW01000410.1 GCA_007131755.1 Myxococcales bacterium
AGAAGCTGTCAAAAAAGTCTCCCGTCGGCATTCGCCGGCTGCTTTTTCCGGCTTCTTTGCGCTCAATACTCGACTTATCCTACGGATAGGCCTGCGTTTGATCGCTTTGAAGCCAAAAAAATCATCTCGCCCGTCCCGCAAGCGGGAGCCCTGCGGTCCGACTTCTTCGACAGCTTCTGAGAAGCCGTCAAAGCCGTCAATGGGTGGTCAGAAAGCGGTGGAGGACGTCGTGGAAGTCCGCCGGGCAATCCTCCATGGGGCAGTGGCCACAATTTTTGAAAATCTCGAGGCGGGAGTCGGGAATCTTCTTTTCCAGGGCAAAGGCCGTGGGCAGTGGAAGGAGGTGGTCTTTGTCGCCCCAGATGATGAGCGAGGGATGAGCGATGAGATGGGCATCGTCGATGCTTCCCGTCTGGTCCACCAGATCGGAGCCGATGCCCAGGATATGGCGTATGCGGTGTACTTCTCGGATGGGATGGAGGTAGTCGCGAACTTCATGTGCCGACATACGGGCACGACGCCACTGCAGGGGCTCGTAGATGCGCACGCCGGCGCGGCTGACCCCAAGTCGGGCCAGGCGCGCCGGGATCTTACCGACCAGCGAACCCGTCCAGGAGGGGACGCGAATCTGCAGGCCCGGGCTGGCCAGCGTGAGGCTTTGAATGGCCGGGAATCGCCGCGGTTGCAGGGCGGCCAGATAGGCGACGGTGGCGCCCAGGGAGTGGCCGACCAGGTGTACCGGGCCGTCGTCGATGGTGTCGAAGAAGCCCTCCAGCCAGGTCAGAAGGCCCTGAAGGGAGGGGGCGATGGCGTCGCTCTGAAAGGTTCGATCTCTGCCGTGACCCGGTAAATCGGGGACGATGACGCGATAGTTGCGGGCGCTGGACTCCAGAATGCATCGAAAGGCCATGGAGTGCGCGAGGATTCCGTGCAGAAAGACCACCTGCGCCTGGCCATCGCCTGCTTCGATCCAGTGAAAGGGCCGCCCATCAAAGGGAGACGGGCGATACACCGATCTTACCGGCACGCGTCGGGAGTGGTTGGAGTGTGAGAACAGCACGGCGATTACGTCTCGTTTCGGGCGATTCGGCAACAGAGTTCTGACGATATCGAATTACAATGATAGTGGAAAAGTTCAACATGCACAAAAGAAAGTGGTGAATGGACTCGCGGGCAATGGAGGATGAAAATAAACACCCCCTGTGGTGGCCAAAAGATGGAGCGAGAGCCGATGTGAGCGATCATTCGGGAGAGGATTGGGGACAGGGTGGCTTAGTGATCAAAGCGAAGGGCCTGATGGGAGGAAAATGCCGGCCACGACGGGGTGTCGAGCCGGGGGTGGTCGTCGTCGGGAAGGAGAAACCAGACATTGTCGAGCACTCGGGGGCCAGAAGCGTATAGGACGTGAAGCTCCGGGGCGGGCATAAACCCCTGGCCGATGAGGGCGGCGCGGCGACCGTCGGGAGACTCGGCGATGTCGAGCAGAATGACTGCATGCCCCGGTGAACCGGGGTCGTTGAAGATGTCGCCGGGCTGCAACTCCTGGGGGGCGACCTGCTCGGTGTCGTGTCTGAGCGAAAGTGTGCCGGCGTAGATGAAGAGGTGATCGAGGTACTCACGAAAGGTGGACCGCGTGGGAGCGCGGGCTGCGCCGTTGCGCCGCTCTACGGACGAGCCCTGAATGACGAAGCGCTCTCCGTTGAGCCACTCGTCCCACCCGCTGCGATCTCCGCTGGTGAAGTGGTAGGAGAGCTCATCGTGCCGTTGAGCCTGCCACAGGTATTCGGCGTGAAGTCGAATCGCCGTCGTCGCACATTGTTGCACGTCGCGCCGGCCCACATCGAGGGCGACGATGCTGGCTGCCGGGCTGTTCAGGCGGCGTCCGTCAAAGGCACGCACGGTCGTACGGTCGGGGAAGGTGGGAAGCTCTCGCAGGAAGTCGGCGTAGGAATTCGGTTCGATGTCGACGCGCTCAAACCCCTGCGGTGGTTCGAAGCGCTGTGAAAGGGGGATGACCGTCTCGACGTCGTCCATCTCTTCGAGCCAGGTATATCGATGGGCCAACTCGGAGGCGTTGACCGTAGTTGAAGTGGAGGAGCCGTCTGGAGTTGCGCCTATAAGACATAGGAAGACCAGAGGAGCCGCAAGTTTCGTAGCATATGACATCATTGACGTCCTCGCGGGTCTTTAATTTCTCGGTCTACGAACGGAACCAGGGGTGGTACCGGAGGTGTTTTGGGTCGGACGTCTCCAACGAGCTATCTATTCACATCGCTCGAAAAGCGATGGTGCGTGCTTGTAGGTTACGCACCGCGCCGTCCAGCGCCCGAGGGTGGGAAGCAGGGAGTGTGATCCACCTTGATCGGTTGTAGGACTCAAAGTGGTCGAAGCTACACCCTGGCCCTGGCCCGAGCCCTGTCCCCGGCCCGCTATTATTTCGCGCCGTCCAAGAGGGTTGGGGTCAATGGTGACCACGGAGGGCGGGGCAAGGCCTCCGGTAAGAAACCACT
>SLPW01000617.1 GCA_007131755.1 Myxococcales bacterium
GGATGCGGATGCTAACGGTCATGATATCTCCTCTTACTTCTTCAGGAAGGTCTTCGTTTTCGCAACGGTCTAAATACCTGTCGGCCAATTGCTGCGCAACCTACCAACCGGCCCCCAACACCCGGTCGCTCTCGATCAACTCGTCTTCCCACCCCAGATAGCGCTGGCCGGAGTCCGGATTCAGGACCACCAACGGCTCTGACGTCTCGATCTTCGATTGAAGCTCCACGGCCAGCCCCACACAGGCACCGCCCTTGGGGCTGAGCAACAGCCCCTCCTTGCGGGCGACCTGGTCGCGCCACTGGAATGCCTGCTCTACGGAGAAGCGCTCCAGCGAGTTGAATCGGTGCTCCTTGAACTCCGGAAGCTCGAGCTCCCCCAGGATGGCCCCTCCCACATTGAGGGTGGGCCGGGTCTCGCGCAGCTCCCTCGCCACGTGGCGAAAGGTCCCTCCCGTGGAGATGGACGTGATAAACGCTCCCAGCGTCTCCCCCTTCAGGGCGCGCAGGATCTCCGCGGCCATCCCGGCGTAGGCATCACGCACCGCCTCGCGCCGATAGCCGTCGACGTACATCCTATCTGCTCTTTTTCGGGACCAGGCCGCCGCCCGATCCACCGCCCCGCGAAGGCCCTCCTCTTCCGGGGTCCACACCACGGCAGAGCCCTGTTTTTCGATGAGCTCCAACAGCCGCGTTCGGGTCTTCTCGGGAGCGAAGATTCGAGTCTTCACCCCCAGAATATTCGCGATCGTCCCCGCCGCCACGGCCGAGTCGTCCAGGCCCGCAAGCGCCACCGTATCCCCGGCCACCAGCGTCCCCGCCGCCACGGCGCGCTCCAAAATCTCGGCCACATACCGGTCTCGGATGCTCCCGCTGGGATTGAGGTTCTCAAGCTTCACGTAGATCGGCGGCCCTTGCGCATCGCCGGTGCGATCGAGCTTGACCAGCGGCGTATTGCCCACCAACTCGTCGAGCCGCTCCACCACCGGCGCCGTAACTCTAAGCCCTGCGCCCACCTCGCCAGTCCCCTCTTCGTCTTGTCGATTCGATGACATCTCTCAACCCCGTCATAGGTCCCACAGGCCGACTCCCCCGCCACGTCGCGCACTACCATCGGCCCGCCGTCGCCGCCATTGGCGAGGTCAAACAAAGAACTACGTCCATTCCATTTCCCCGTCAACCGACGGACCGCCGCCCACAACCCCTTGCCCACGCCCACGCCCTCGCCCATGCCCGCTTTTCTCGGCCCGCCGGCCCCCCCGGACCCATCGCAGTTGCAATCCAATCGAAATATTTTCACTCTGTTCGCTAGTTGTGCCGACGAATCGTCTGCCGCTCCTCCCACGGCCGGCGAGTCCACCAAGCGGAGCAGCCACATGAAACCCGCCCTGTTATTGAACGCCTCTTACGAACCGCTGTCGGTCGTAGACTGGAAGAAAGCCATCACCCTCGTTCTTCTCGGAAAAGCGGAGATGTTGGCCGCTCACAGGCGTACGATTCGTTCCGCGCGACGCACGTTCGAGCTTCCCTCGGTGCTGCGCCTCCAGCGTCGCGTCAAGGTACCGAACCATCGGGTGCATTTTACGCGCTCCAACGTCTATCGCCGCGACAATTTTCAGTGTCAGTATTGCGCGAAGAAATTTCCCGCCTCCAAGCTGACCTTCGATCACGTCCTTCCCAAAAGCCGCGGTGGCGATACAACCTGGACCAATATCGTGACCAGTTGCCAGCCCTGCAATCGACGAAAATGCTCGCGAACGCCCGAGGAAGCTCGGATGCCGCTATTGACCAACCCCAGCGAACCGCGGTGGTGGCCGTTCTCGGCGAGCGCCGGAAATCTCGACGATCATCCCGAGGACTGGAAGCCCTATCTGTGGATCTGAAATGACGTGGCGAGCGGGGGTGTTCTATACTCTCATACTGCGTCGACCTTTACCGGGATCATTGGTACGGTAACCCCATGCACCGCATCGCCGTCATCGCCGACATTCACGCCAATCTCTTCGCCCTCGAGGCCGTCGTCGCCGACCTGGCCGAGCGGCAGGTCGACGAGGTCATCGTCGCCGGCGACCTGGTCGGTCGCGGACCCCAGGGAAACGCCGTGGTCCATCGCATCGCCGAATTGGGCTGGGACTGCGTAAGGGGAAATCACGAGGATTACCTGCTCTCCTTTTGCCGAGACGATATCCCCGAGAGTTGGAGACATACCGAGCAGTGGGCGGCGTCTCGCTGGATGGCGCGGGAGCTCGACGACCAGGCGATCCGCTTCATCGACTCCCTTCCCTTTAGCCGGCGGTCGCGGCTCGATCCAAATCTCGAGGTCTATCACGGAAGCCCCAACTCCCACAGCGAGGGCATCGGTCGCTGGACCACTGACGAGCGCCTTCGGGAGTATCTGGACACCATCGACGGCACGGTCCTGGCCTGCGCCCACACCCATCGCCCCCTGGAATACCAGGCGGAGACGGGCCTCGTGGTCAACGTTGGCTCCGTGGGGCTTCCCTTCAA
>SLPW01000433.1 GCA_007131755.1 Myxococcales bacterium
GCCAAGCAGGCCATGGTCATCTTCGCCGCCAACGAGGGCTTTTTGACCAAGCTGGAGGTCGAAGAGTTGGGCGCCTACGAGAAGGAACTCTATCCCTTCGCCGAGAGCAAGGACGAGGAGATCTGGGACAAGATCAAGGGCGACAGCAAATTCGGCAAGAAGGCCCGCTCCGACGATCAGTCCGACGTCACCGCTCAGGTGGTGAGCATCCTCGAAGAATATACGGCGAACTTCATCGCCAGCCGGGACGAAGAGGAAGCGGCGGCAGAGTAATTCACCGCCCGCTACGGCGCCTTTCGACCGGAAGGCGCCGACGAGCCCACCCCGGATCCGTGAGCTGAGAAGACGACGTTATGCCAAATTTAAAGGACATTCGAAAGCGGATCGACTCCGTCAAGAATACCCGCAAGATCACGCGGGCGATGAAGATGGTCGCTGCCGCAAAGCTCAAGCGAGCTCAGGAGCGCATGGAGGAGGCCCGCCCCTATTCGTACCGGATGCGGCGGATGATCGACTCTCTGGCCCTGCGCGTCGACCCCGAGGCCCATCCCCTTCTGGCGAAGCGGGAGGTTCCGGAGAAGACCCTGGTATTGGTGGTGGCCAGTGAGCGCGGGTTGTGCGGCGGGTTCAACACCAATCTCTTCCGAGGGCTGGACCGCTTTCTCGACGAGCAGCGCATGGCCGGAGAGGATCAGGAGATCGCCGCCGTGGGCTCGAAGGCCTTCAACCACTACAAGAAGTCGCCTTATCCGGTAGTCCAACACTACGACCAGGTCGTCGACAACGTCTCGTTCAAAGACGCAAAGCGCATCTCCAAAGCCCTGCGCGAGCAATTCGTCGACAGGACCTACGATTCGGTCTATATGGCCTATAATCAATTCGTCTCCGCCATCTCCAACGAGTGGGTCATCTATCGCATCCTCCCCCTTACGGAGGCGTTGCGGATCACCGAAGAAGTCCTCGAAGGAGGCATGGAGCCTCAAAAAGAGGTCCCCACCGACGAGGCGGGACGCGAATTTCTCTACGAGCCCGATCTGGGGGCTCTGCTCGATCAGTTGCTGGTCAGCCACGTGGACGTGCAGGTCATGCAGGCATTTTTGGAGAGCGAGGCCAGTGAACAGGCAGCGCGCATGACGGCCATGGACAACGCCACCAACAACGCCAACGACATGATCGAGAGCCTGACCCTGCAGTACAACCGGGCCCGTCAGGCCTATATCACCAAGGAAATCGTCGAGATCGTCAGCGGCGCCGAATCCCTCAAGGGCTAAACGGAACTTCGGCGGCTTCGATCCTCGCCGCAAGAAAAACGAACAACACTCAACGACATTTGACGTGCATACAGGAGTCGAATCATGGCGGCAGAACCGGTAGAGACGAGTGAAGGAAAAGAAGGTGCAGAGGCCACCGGCACGGTCCGGCAGGTCATGGGCCCCGTCGTCGACGTGGCCTTCGCCACCGACGCCGTCCCCGAATTGATGACGGCGCTGACGATGAGCAACCCCGGCATCTCCGACGATGAGGACAATCTGATCCTCGAAGTCTCACAGCACCTCGGCGAAGGCCTGGTGCGAACGATCGCCATGGACACCACGGACGGTCTGGTGCGAGGAATGGAAGTGCGCGCCACCGGTGAGCCCATCACCGTCCCCGTAGGCGAAGCGGTGCTGGGCCGGATCCTCAACGTCACGGGCGATCCCGTCGACGAGTTGTCGATCCTGGAGCTCAACGACGGCGAGATCGTCCGTGGCATCATCTCCGACGAAAGCGAGACCTCCTACACCCTGAAGATTCGCGACGTCGATGACGTCCACAAGATCGAGGAGAGAAAAGTCTCCAAGACCAACGTCAGCAACATCCGCGTGTTGGAGACCGAAGAGCGCCTTCCCATTCACCGCGACGCTCCCTCCTTCGAGGAGCAAGCCGGTGTGACGGAGATGTTCGAAACGGGCATCAAGGTCGTCGACCTGCTGGCTCCCTACGCTCAGGGTGGAAAGATCGGTCTGTTCGGAGGCGCCGGTGTGGGCAAGACGGTGCTGATTATGGAGCTCATCAACAACGTCGCCCTCGAGCACGGTGGATACTCCGTATTCGGCGGCGTCGGCGAGCGTACCCGTGAGGGCAACGACCTGTATTTCGAGATGATGGAGTCCGGCGTTCTGGGCGCCAACGGCGACTGGACGAACTCCCAGGCCGCCCTGGTGTACGGACAGATGAACGAGCCCCCGGGAGCCCGCGCTCGCGTGGGACTGTCGGCGCTGACCATCGCCGAATACTTCCGCGACACCCAGGGCCAGGACGTGTTGTTGTTCATCGACAATATCTTCCGCTTCACCCAGGCCGGTTCCGAGGTCAGCGCCCTGCTGGGACGGATTCCCTCCGCTGTCGGTTACCAGCCCACCCTGTCCACCGAGATGGGCGCTCTTCAGGAGCGAATCACCTCCACCAAGCAGGGTTCGATTACGTCCGTGCAGGCCGTCTACGTGCCTGCCGATGACCTGACCGACCCCGCTCCGGCGACCACCTTCGCTCACCTGGACGCTACCACCGTCCTCTCCCGTCAGCTCGCCTCGCTGGGCATCTACCCCGCTGTGGACCCGCTGGACTCCACCAGCCAGATCTTGAGCCCCGACGTGGTCGGCGAAGAACACTACGAGGTGGCTCGCGAGGTCCAGGAGACCCTGCAGCGCTACAAGGAATTGCAGGACATCATCGCCATTTTGGGAATGGACGAATTGTCCGACGAGGACAAATTGATCGTCGCCCGGGCACGAAAGATCCAGCGCTTCTTGTCGCAGCCCTTCCACGTGGCCGAGCAGTTCACGGGCATGGCCGGAAAATACGTCAAGCTCGAGGACACCATCGCCGGCTTCCAGGCCCTGATCAGTGGCGAGGTCGACGACCTCCCGGAGCAGGCCTTCTATATGGTGGGCACCCTCGACGAAGCTCGCGAGAAGGCCGAGGAGCTTGCGGCGCAATAGTGCGCTCCCTTCGGTCGCTAGTAGTTGGTAGTTGCGCTCGTTGGACAACACTCGCTGGTAGTTGGTAGCTAGCTAACTACACGTGAGGCGAAGCCGAACGTAACCCCAAGTGAGCGCAGCGAACGAAACAACAAGTGAGCAAAGCGAACGAAACAACAAGTGAGCAAAGCGAACGAGAACCCCATGGCAGACAAAGTAGAATTGGAAGTCGTCACCCCCTATAAGGCGGTATTTCACGACTTCGTCGATGACGTGGTCATCCCCGGCCAGAAGGGACAGATGGATATTCTTCCCGGGCACCTTCCACTTCTGGCGGCCCTGGACGTGGGACAGCTCACCATACGCGGCGATGGTAAAGAGCGACATTTCCTCATCGACCAGGGCTATGTGGAGGTGGTCGACGACAGGGTCACCGTGCTGACCGAGGCCTGCGAAGGGGTCGACGATATCGACATCGAGCAGGCAAAGCGCATTCTGGAGAAGACCCGAGAGGAGTTGGAGGAGTTGGAGAAGGTCTCTCAGACCGAAGAGGTCGAAGAGGAGATGTTCGCCAAGCATCGAATGGCGCTGAAACGCCAGCGAATGCGGATGGCCTTTGCCGAAGAAGGGCCCGAAGAATAAGGCGTTGTCACTCCCCTGCGGGTAGGCATCCCAGGACCTGCCCGCATTTGACCTTCATCACGCACTCCCGATAGTCGTCGACGCAGTCCTCGATCTCGGCTTCCTCGTAATAATTGGGGCATTTCGGCTCTCCGACACACCCCTCGTCGTATTTTTCCGCCTCACAGGCGATCGGTCCAGAACAGGCGGGAATGGTGTAGCAGTCTCGCTTTGCCTGGTCACAATCGTCGACTTTTTCCATTCTCTTCGCACAGGCGGCGTCTTCGAGACATACCGACGAAGAGGAGCAGAATAGGGTTTCCTTGCAAGTCTCGACGCGCTTACAGACGACAGGAGCTTCGTCGTCTTCCTCTTCGAACTCCCGTTCTTTCCTTTCATCGTCGTCGTCGTCGTCGTCATCGTTATCGTCATCGTTGCGGCCTGCTCCGAGGATATCCGGACCGGAGTTCTCGTAGATCTCGACCTCGTCACAATAGCCTTCGTAGATCGGGATCGTCCCTTCGGGACACCCCTCTTCGAGATCTTCCGTGCAGGGCAAACAATCCACGGGGCCACTGCAATGGTGACGCTGGTAGCAGTCTTCGTGGACACAGCCGTCGACGGCGCGCTCGCCATCGGGACAAAGAGGTACCTCGGCACATAGGGCGGGATCTTCTCGACAGATCAAGCGCTCGTCACACAGATTGATATGAGAGCATAACTCGTCGTCGGGACACGACGAGACCTCTTCGGTGCCCGGAGGACAAAAGACCGGCTCGTCGCAATCGATATCAGGACTCGAGTTATTTTGTTGATCCGGGTCCACGTAGGCAGGAGGAGAACAGATCATGGTGCCGTCACAATCGGCAACCTCCTCGCATTTGGTGGGAAAGGTGGGACAACGGTCGACAGGGACCATCTCCCCGGGACAGGAGCCCGGGCAGTGGGGATCGTCTTCATTTCCTGGCCCCGCTTCCGATTCGTCAGACATGGGCAGGCAGCCCGCGGCGATGACGAGACAGATTGCGACAAATGGGCGGAGTAACCGGACGTACATAGGGGCTTCCGGATGGAGATGTGGGCGGGCGATATGCTGAGAATAGGACTAACAAAATGAAAGGAGAGATTCAATTTTGACTATAGGTATTGGGTGTTGGGTATTGTGGGGCCGGGTATCTTGACGCCCCCCGGCCACCCGTGGAATACCCGCCGGCGCCCAAAAGCTTCCCAGTTGAGCCTGCAACCCATCCCCGAGATACAAGATGCACGACAGGAAAAACGAAAGACCCTACGAATCTACCCTGATGCTTCGCCTGGGCGGGGAAGTGGCCACGAAGAGCGAGGGGATTCGCCAGCAATTCAACCGTCGCCTGGTACAGAATCTGCGCGATGCCCTGAAGCGAGAGGGGATCGACGCCGACGTCAAAGATCACTGGTATCGCATCGACGTCAAGACCGAGGACCGCCGCGCTCTGGACGTAGCGACCCGAGTCTTCGGCGTGCAGGCCGCAAGTTGGACCCGAGCCTACAAGTGGGAGACGCTGGACGATGTGGTCCAGATCGGGGAGGAGTTATTTAAAGACCAGGTTGCCGGTAAGACCTTCGCCGTGCGCACCAAGCGCGCCGGCTATCGAGACCGCATCCCCTTCGACTCCATGGACGTCGACCGCGCCCTGGGGACCCTGCTCGTCAACGCCGGTGGCGAGGTAAACCTCGACGATCACGAGGTGCGAGTCGGCGTGGAGGTGCGCGCCGATAAGGCGTTTTTCTTCGAGGAAGAGCGAAGTGCGGTGGCCGGACTGCCCTGCGGTGTCGAGGGAAGGGCCGTGGCACTTATGAGCGGAGGCTTCGACTCCGCCGTCGCCGCCTGGACGATGATGGGCCGCGGCGTGGATCTGGACTTTCTGTTCTTCAACCTCGCCGGCCCCCCGCAGGAGCGGACCGTCAAGGAGGTGACGAAGCTCTTGTGTGAGCGCTGGGCTTACGGATACGCCCCCCGCTTCCACGTCGTCGATATGCGCCCCATGCTCGCCGAGATGCGAAACCGAGTCGACGGCCACTACTGGCAGCTTCTCTTGAAGCGCCTGATGGTGCGCGCCGGCCATGAGTTGGCACGGGATAAGGGCTATCCGGCGATGGTGACCGGCGAGTCCTGCGGCCAGGTCTCGTCGCAGACGCTGATGAATCTGGGGGCGATTACGGCGCCTATTCCCACGGCGGTCCTGCGTCCCCTGGTGGGGATGAATAAGGATGACATCATCGAGCGGGCCCGAAGAATCGGCACCCACGATCTGTGCAGCAAGACGCCCGAGTTCTGTGCCCTCGACGGCGGCCCACCCAAAGTTGATGCCACCGCGGCAGAGTTGGACGAGCAAGAGGCCCTGGTGGATAGGGGGCTATTGTCGCAGCTCGTAAAGCGCCGAAAGACCTACACTGTCCTCGAGATGAACGTCACGGAAGAACGCGACGTCCAGATCGATCGCATCCCCGACGGAGCGGTGATTCTGGACCTTCGCGACGAGAAAAAGCACACCGGCTGGGCCGTCGACGGCGCCGTCCACATGCCGCTGGAGCGCGCCGTCGACCAGGTCAGTCTTCTTCCCAAAGAGCCGCCCTATCTATTGTATTGCGAGGTGGGTCTGAAGAGCGCCTACCTCGCCGAGGCCATGGCCGAGATGGGCTACGAGACCTATAGCTTTCGCGGCGGGGTGCCGAAGTTACGCAAGTATATCGAACGGAAGTAGTCAACAAGGCGATCTACTCGTGAAAACCGATTGCCAATCGGTTTTTTGAGTTCTACACTCCGAACCTCACTGGAGGCCGGAGTACTTCTGGCGTTTCTTAGGCTGAAGAAGATGCACAGAGATCCTACCAATCTGGGCGAGTTGGAGTTGGCCATTCTTCAGTGCCTATGGGAGCAGGGACCGATGGAGGTCAAGAGCGCCCATACTGCCGTCGGCGTTCCCCGCGACATCACTCTCAATACAGTGCAGTCGACGATGAAACGACTGTGGGAAAAAGGACTCTTGGAGCGCGAGAAAGAAGGGCACGCCTACGTCTATTACGCAAAGCTGAGTCGACGGGATCTTACGGAGTTGATGGTGGGCGAACTCGTCGACCAGGTGACGGGCTCCCAGATGGAGGTGGCACTACAGGCCTTCGTCAACCTCGCCGAGCGAGCCGGAGAGGATACCCTGGGACGACTGGAACAACTCGTCGCTGCACGACGGGCCGAGGACGAGGAGTAGCCGATGAGTGCCGTCCTGGGCTGGTTGTCGGTGGTGGTGGTGCTCGGCGTTGCGGGAGCGGTGCTGGGAGCGGTGCTGGTGGCTGTGGGATTGATGCTGTTCGGCGGTGTCCTGGAAGATGTCGATCCGAGGCGACGATTCTGGATGTTGAGCGCGCTGAGCTTTTCGCCACTGGTAGCCGGAATGCTGGTGCTCCTCGTCGCATTTTATCCCTCACTGCTCGACGCCTTCGGGCTTGTCAGTGACCACTGTGGGACTCATCCCGGCCACAGCCTTCATCTTTGTTTTCTGCATCATCCTCCCCCACCGGTTTCGATGCCGTTGCTGGTGCTGACTCTAGTACCGGTCGCGTTCGTCACTCGCCGATGGATAGGGGAAATCGCGACCACCACGGGATCCCTCAGGTGGGCACATCGGCTAATCCCGCTCGCCAGATTCGATGAAGAGCGCCAAATCTACATCGTCGAAAGCGATCGACTCCTGGCGATGACCGTCGGTTTTTTTCGCCGGCGAATTGTCATCTGCGACCGCCTTGAATCGTGGTTAACCCCGGAGCAATTTGCGGCCGTGATCGCTCATGAACGAGCCCATTGCCGACGCTTTGACGGTGTCATCACCTTTGTTCTCCGCCTCGCCACGGCCTGTCATTTTCCCGAAGTACGGGCTCAACTGGCGGGGGCGATCCAACTTTCCAGCGAGCAGTGTTGCGACCAAGCGGCGGCCGCCGTCGACGATCGATTTACCGTCGCCGAAGCGATCTTGGCCGTGGAACGGATTCGCCAACAGCCGAAGAACTTCGTCGGTGTCCAGTGCTTTTGTACACCCGGCGTCGAACAACGCGTCATGGCACTGCTTCGCAACGACTGGCGCCTGCCAAACGGGCCATTGAGCAGTGCCGTCGCCCTGGTAGTGGTTGTGCTGCTCTTCAACAATCTGCATGCACTTCACCACCTGGTGGAACACGGCTTCGCCTGGCTGGTTTAACCCCGAGATTTGCGAGCAAAGCTCACCGACAGTTCTCTTCGTATTCCTGGACGGATTCATGGTGTGGCGAACTTTTTTTTCTCGACAACCCCCCAAAAAACCGATTGCTAATCGGTTTTTTGGGTTCCTATTTCTTGTGGCCGTGGTCATCACCGTCGGTACCGCTTCAGCGCAGGAGAGCGTAAAGGAATCGCGTGCGGTGACTGAATCGCAAGCCGTCGAGCTCCTCCTGCGTCAGCAAGCCCACACCGATCGATGGGAGGCCCGCGTGGCAGCCAGTGAGGCCGACAGGATCATCGCCCGCGCCTTTCCCAACCCCACGCTGGGCTATCAACGGGAGCAATTATTCTCGGATCCCGGGCAGTTCGAGGAGACGATCGAGCTCGAACAGAGGCTGCCCGTATCAGGGCGCCGTGGCCTCGAGACTCGGGCCGCCGGATCGACCGCTCGGGCGACTGCGGCCGACGTGCGCAACGAGCAGCGCCAAATGCGTCGTCGGATCCGTGAGCTCTTTTATGAACTGCTCTATCAGCAACGGGTCGTCGAAATCCACGAACAGTCGCTGCTTCGGCTCCAGGAGAGCATCGAGGTCATGGAGCGTCGCGTCGACGCAGGGGAGAGTTCGCCATACGAATTGGAGAGGTTGCGCCGTGAAGAGGCAGAAATCGCGGCTACTCTCGACACGTATTTGGCTCAGTTGGAGTCCGAGCGGATTGTATTTGCGAGCTGGTTGGGATTCGCTCCGATGGATGACACGATCATCGAGGCTCGAGGTCGATTGTTGCCCGACGAGTTGCCCGCCGAGAAGGAAGTGGGCGATGCCATTGCCGCACACCCAGAGATTGTGGCTACGGAGCATCGCATCGATGCCTTCGAATTCGAGGGCGATGCGGCAGCCCGGTGGTGGATCCCCGATCTGGTGGTCCGCGGCGGAATCAAGCGCGAAGGTCGTGGCGACTCCCGGGAGTTGGGTGTCGAGTTCGGCCTCTTTGCTGACATTCCAATCTTTTATCGCGGTCAGGGCCACCAAGATCAAGCGCGAGCGTGGACGATTCAGGCTCGTTCCCAGCGCCAATGGAACGAGGAAATGATGACAGCCCGCGCCCTGGGACTATTGCATCAGACTCGAAGGCTCGCAGAGACGACCGTGACCTATCGAGAAGACAGTGTCGACGGTGCGCGCCGCGTCATGGGGCTTGCAGAACAATCGTATGAAGCCGGTGAGGCAGGCCTGCTGGAGTTGCTCGACGCCCATCATAGTCTGCTCGACGCCCGACTGCGAGAACTCGAATTGTCGGCGCAAACGCGCCGTACCCATATTGAGCTTCTCAGCCTCATTGAATCCGAGGAGGAGTAGATGAAACGTCGCTTCGCATACCATGGCGCCGCGCTGGCCATCATCTTGGGGCTATGCCTGACAGGTTGTGACCACAGTCATGCGCACAGTGATCACGCCCACGACCACGCCCACGACCACGACCACGACCACGACCACGACCACGGCCATGACCACGACCACGACCACGACCACGGCCATGACCACGACCACGACCACGGCCATGACCACGACCACGACCACGACCACGACCATGACCACGAGCACGGTCATGACCACGACCACGACCACGGCCATGACCACGGCCATGACCATGGCCATGACCACGACCACGGCCATGACCACGACCACGGAGATATCCACTTCTCCCGGGAGTACCAACAGCGGGTCGACTTCGAACTCTTCGAGGTCGGTCCCCGAAGACTGCGTCCCTCCATACAGGTTCACGCGACGACGAAACCCACGTCCAGCGGACACGCTACGGTGACCTCACCCTTCGATGGTCAACTCAGTGCACCCGAAGGCGGCATCCCTGAGGTGGGGGCGACGGTAAGCCGGGGAGAAGTGGTGGCCTGGGTCACGCCGCGTATCGATCCCGGGGATTTTAGTAGAATCGACAGCGATCTGGAGTCGGCCCGAGCCGAGGTCAGTCGGGCCGAGCGCGAGGTCGAGCGCTTTCGTCCTCTCGTCGAGTCTGGCGCCGTCGCTCGGCGTAACCTCGACGACGCCGAGAGCAATCTGGCCGTCGCTCGCGCAGAGTTGCGTCGGGCACAGCAACGCCGACAACAGGCCGACACCGCCCGACAGCGCGGCACCACGGGGCGAGTGGCCATTCGAAGTCCCATCGACGGAGTCGTCGCTACTCGCTCTGCCCTCGACGGAGGCTTTGTCACCACCGGGAC
>SLPW01000512.1 GCA_007131755.1 Myxococcales bacterium
GAGCCCGAGTACACGCTGTCGCCGGTCAACATCTCCACGGCGATCAGCCCCAGAGCATAGAGATCGGTATGAGGTCCGAGCTTTTCGCCGGCGATCTGCTCCGGTGCCATATACTTCAGAGTTCCTACGAGCATCCCCGCCGAGGTCAACTCCTCGACCTCTTCTTCCTCTTCGCCCCCGTCCTGCATCAGCTTTGCGATGCCGAAATCCAGCACCTTTACGAAGTCCTCTTCTCCGTGCATCTCCACCAGCATGATATTCGCCGGCTTCAGATCGCGGTGGATGATGCTGTAGGAGTGGGCTTCGGACAGGCTCTTCAACACCTGGAGCATGATATGCTTGAAGCGTCGGGGAGCAAACGGCCCTCCCCGATTCAACTCCTGCTTCAGCGTCAACCCCTCCAGGGCTTCCATGGTGTAGTACAGAAGGCCGTCGGGACGATCTCGAAAATCGAAGATCCGTACCGTATTGGGGTGGGTCAGATTGCGGATCGCCATCACCTCGCGGCGAAAGCGTTTGACCATCTCGTTGAATTTCGGACCGCTGGCGATCAGCAACTTCAAGGCCACGTCTCGGTCCATATTGAGCTGGCGCGCCCGGTACACCGCCCCAAAGCCACCCGTGCCGAGAACACTTATGAGTTCATAAGTGTCGTCGACGACGTCCCCAATTTCGGGAAGACTCTTCATGGTGTTCGTGTCCTCGCGCAACCCGCTCTGTAGCATCCCTCACCACACTTACATTTAGCACACCCGGTGATTTGATACCAAGACCCACCGACCCACATCCACAAAAAGACCGGATTTCGGCCTCCCACTCCTCCCCTGCAACCGCTACGCCCGTGACCCGATCGCTGATGACGTGGTACCACCAGCGATGGAAGTCCCAATACTTTCTCCCGCTCAATTCCGGGAAAGACTTGCTGTGACACCCCGATCGTTCTACGGTATCTGTCGTGTACCCTCGTGCCGTAAAGACGTCATGTTTCACTTTATTCATATCGGCCTGTACAACGCAATCGCCGACGATCTGGCACAAGTGTCCCGAATGCTCAAGGAGTCGAAGTGAACTGTAGAAGGCTCGTCGCAACCGGTTTGCTCTTCCTGCTTACCTTTATCTCCACGTCAGCCGCCGCTGACTCCCCCATTGATAAGGAAGCGGCCCTCGAGCAGAGCTTCGATCAGCTCGTGCGCCAGGCACAGCAGGCCTTCGATGCCGAAGACTACGAAGCAGCCACGGAGTACCTGGTGATCGCCAACCAGATTCGCTCCGATCCCCGCCTCTACATCAACATCGCACGGTCCTACGAAGAAGCCGGCGACTGCGTGGGGATGCTCGCCTATTATTCCGCCTTTTTGGAGAATCCCACGGACGAAGAGGTTCTCATCGATCGTGCTCAATCGAGCATCGACGATAATATCGAAGACTGCGAGGGCTTCGACGAAAGTCTCAGCGGGCGCGTCGTCTTCGTCAGCGAGCCTGCCCTGGCGAGGATCTACCTGGACGGTGAATATCTTGGCCTGACGCCCTCGGAGACGGTCGGGCTGGCTCCCGGCCCCTATGAGGTGCGCCTGGAAAAGGAGGGCTACGAAGATTATACCACCACCATCGACGTCGAATCGCTCAGCCCCCTGGAGCTTTCGGCCACCCTGCGAGAAGAGGTCGAGGAAGAGGAGCCCGACGGGCCCGACGAGCCCACCATTGTCGACGACTCCGGATTCAGTCCTCACCCCCTGGCCATCGGTCTGGCCGGTGTGGGCGTGGGCGGACTCCTCGCCGGCGCTTATGTCGATCTCTTCCGACTGCCCAGCATCGACAGCGATATCGAAGATGCCCACGCCGCCGGGGACCACGGCCGGGTCGACGAGCTTCGTGATAGCCGACGCGGCTGGGCCTATGGCGCCGCCGGATTTTATATCGTCGGCGGTCTCTTCACTGCCCTGGGCGGTGGATGGCTGATCTACGATCTGTACACCAGCGGTGACGACGCTCAAGACGCTCCATTTGGATGGCAAATCACCCCCTCCGTACACACCGAAGGCGCCGGACTGAATCTGCTTCGTCGGTTTTGATTTTTCGCGCCCATCGGGTCTGCGATGAGCACTTCCAACCTGCCCGCCACCGGCGACGTCGTCGCCAACCGCTATCGACTCGGTGAAGAGATCGGAAGCGGAGGCTTCGGAGTCATCTTCAAAGCCAGGCAGACCCGCAAACCTCACCGCGTGGCCCTCAAGGTCATGACCTACTCCGGGGCTCCCGTCGGCCCTGAGGAGATGAAGCGCCGCTTTCGACGCGAAGCGGTCATGGCCAGCAACCTCATCCACCCTCACGCCGTACGCCAGTTCGACTTCGGGGAAGACGGCGATCTCTTCTATCTGGCCATGGAGCTGCTCGACGGGGAAACTCTGGGCGAACGCATCGAACGCCAGGGCGCGCTTTCTGTTGAGCTCGTCCTTCGCGTCGCCCGCGCCACCCTCGAGGTCCTGGAGCTGGCCCACCAAAAAGATATCGTCCACCGCGATCTCAAGCCCCACAACATCATGTTGTGCCGCGTCGACGGGCAGGAGGATTTTCCCAAGGTCCTGGACTTTGGCGCCGCCAAGACCACTCATGGCCAGCACGATCTGACCTCTGCTGGCATCGCCCTGGGCAGTCCGGACTATATGGCCCCCGAGATCTTGATGGATCGCGATCCACTTCCTGCCAGCGATATCTACTCCCTGGCCATCACCCTCGGCGAAGCTCTGGTGGGTGAAAAGATCGTCGCCGGCGACGATCCCATCGACCGGGCCCGCAACCAGCTCAGTCCGGAACCCCTCAAATTGCCACCTTCCCTGTTGAGTAGCCCCATCTATCCCTGGCTCTCCAGAGCTCTGGAAAAAGACCTCGCCCGTCGTTATGCCTCAGCCCGTCAGATGTTGCAGGACCTTCAGAAGCTGGAACGCCAACTGGGACTCCTTCCTCGCTCGGCTACTCAGTCCACCCCCGCCGTCGACCGTGATTTCTCGGCGGAGAGTACGGTCCTCATCGCCGCTGACGATATTCCCATGAATCCCCCTGCGCCATCTTCTTATACACTCACGGACCACGACACCTCCCCCACCCTTCCCTCCTTCAGCCCTCCCACACAGGAATCCGAAGCTCTTGTTGCTCCCCCCGATGACGACGCCCCCACAGCCGTGATCGAAAATCCCCTCCAGCAATTGCGAGCCAGATCTTCCAGCGCCGAGCACTTCCCTTCGGCCCCGGATCCACAGCCGACGCCGGCCCCTTTGACCAGCTCCGACAAAGACGCTCCCCTCACGGGGGCCGACGCCTTGCCAGGCCAATCCACACCGCCACAACAAAGGGCTGTCGCCGATCATCGACAGCCACCGTCAGACCTCTCTGCCGCCGAAGGCCAGGGCCCTCCCCTCGAGCCCACCGAAGACGGCGACGGCGACGAGCATCGCCTGGCATCCCTGCTCCCCGTCGATTTGCCTTTCAACATGCCTGTGGTGGCACTGGTCGCCGCATCCCTCGTATTATTGGTGCTGCTCATACTCATCGGCCTGATGATCATCGCTGCCGTGGCCCGCTGACCGTCAAGAAAAAACGCGGAGGACCAGCTTGTGGTCCTCCGCGATCTTGCAACAATGATCAATCTCAGCGATTCAGCGACGACGACGTCGACGCCTTCGCTTTTGCGCACGCCGTTCTTCTTTGCGCCGGCGTCGCTCTGCTTCGCGCTGCTTGCGCCGCTTGGCTACACTCGGCTTTTCGTAAAACCGACGTCGCTTCAACTCTCGACTGATGCCTTCGCGGCCGATCTCGCGCTTAAGACGATTGATCGCCCGGTTGACGTTATTGTCGCGAACCTCCACTTCGATGGGACCGAGTTCATTTGAGCCTCTTCTCGCCATCTTCTCCTCACCTCCTTTTATGAGCCCTTATCCTCGCCGGGCTCCGTAAAATTTTATCCGTATCGACGGATTTGATTTTTTGTCCTCTGTCGTCGACAAAATACTCGGTGCTCACTTTCTTTGCGCCGACGGGGGAATTCAACTCTCAGTTCAGAAGTCGCTGCACGATCGCGCCGCCTACCTCAGAACCTCCCAGTCCCTCCGGCGAAAAGATCAGCCAGAAGTACTTGAAGGCGTCGGCGTCGTTGGACATCAGGGCTTCCACAAGGTCGATCTCGAAATAGGTGTTCATCAACCCCGACGACTCGCGGTGATATAGTCGCCACAGGCGTCCATTGGTCAAAATGCCCCAACTGGTTCCCGTATTTCGAAGATGGCGATCCACGTCGAAGGCCGGGCTATAGGTCTGCCCCTCTTCGTTGACGTACTCATCGAGCGAACTGTCCCATTGCAGCACTCGCATCACCCCCAGCGCGCTGGCGAAGAACTCCCGGCGTCCCCTCAAGGCCACGGCACGGCGAAAATCTTCTGCCGAGTAGAAAAGCGTAAAGTCCGGACGGGGCTCGTCGGCTTCCAGACCACCCGGAGGGGGCTCGGAAATTGTGGAGCAGTAGCCCAGGGCGCGAAGCACGTATCCCACCCAATAATACTGGGTTTCCAGCTCAGCCGGCTCCTCTTCGAGCGAGGCCTGGCGCTTCTCGTACAGCTCCTCCAGTTCCCGCCTGGCCTTTTCAATCTTGTCTGCCTTCCACTCCGGAAACGACGACATCTCGTCGATGCGCTCGTCTACAAAGAAGGTATTCACGTTCTGATACACTTCAGCCATCAGTGGTTCTCCGTCAGATTCGACGGGCGCCTTTGTGGTGGGCGCCCATCAATGGGTGATTCCGTTTTCACATCGCGCCGTGTGGCCAACTTCAGTAGGAATTTGTGCGTGGCTCAACAAACGGGTGGCGGAATATAGGAAGCCCCCCGGGGGGTGTCAACCTTCACTGCGCGTTGAAGCTAAACATCTCTTGCACCTGGCGGTTGGATGAGTCGCGAACGGTGACGGAGATGCGATATTGGCCGGCCACGTCGGGGACTATGCTCACCTCTTCGCCACCTCCCTGGATGAGGGCCTCGCTTCCGGCGGGCCGCTCATGAAGGGTCCACGTCGCAAGGCTCAACTCTCCCTGCCCGCTGCTGTCGGTGACCTCGAAGGTGGCCGCCTCGCCGACCTGAGCATTTTCGGGAAAGGAGGGATCGATGGCGATCTCCATCGTGGGCTCCGTCAAGGGCACGGCCGAGACGTTGACGCGCATCTCACTCGATGCACCGGCGTGGTTGGAATCGATCTGCACCGTCAGCCCCTGCTCCATTTCCGTGGAGCCACTATAGACGAGGGTGAACTCTTCGATCTCGCCGACGCCGATCGAAGAGCCGGCGTCGAGCCCCTCCACCTCGAAATATTCCAGATTCGTCGTCCCCACCGACGGATTCTCCACCAACTCCACGTCGTTGACGACCAGGTCGTCGTTTCCGTTGTTGATCACCGCAAATACGCGCTCCTGCTCCTCGCCCTCATCCTGATCCGATCGGAAATAGACCTGGCGTGGTGAAACCTCGCCAAGGGGAACGCTCGACGACTCGCCCAGAAGATCGATGTCCGTGGACACCTCTCCCAGCGACGGATAATGCCCGATCCGCAGCACGCCGATGGCCGACTCCTCCACCTGGGCTGGATCGAAGACCACCGTAAACTCCTCGTAATCGCCGGGGCTGACCGTGGGCATGACCGATGACTGCTGCACTCCGTCGGGAAGATCCATGACGGACTCCCCTTCATAGAGCACATCGTAGGCATCGACGGCATCACTTCCCGGGGGCCGAATCTGCATGCTGTTGAGCGGCAGGGCCGCCAGACCATGATTGTAGACGATCAGCGTCTGCGTCAGGTCGTCTTCGAAGGAAAGCTGCATCGGATCGACCTCGATAATGGGAGCGTCACCGATGCCCGGCGTTACCGACACCGTCAGCGAAGGCTCGGAGGTGATCGACGAGGTGTTGAAGGTCACTCCGCTCATAAAGGTCAGATCTTCTTCCGTGGCGTCCGACGGTGGCGTCATCTCGATGGTGATCCACTCCGACTGATTGCCCTCTACGGTGATCTCATGTGGCGGTGGAGAGACGTTGAACCAGGTGGGATTGGACGAGAAGGTGATCTCATTGAAGTGCAGATCCGACGGGGCCCCGTTGACCACTTCAAAACTCTCGAGTTGAGTCTTCCCGGGCTCCGCTTCCTTAAATTCGACGAACGTATCCGGAAGTTGTAGCATCCCGCTGCCTTCATCGGCGATCAGATAGACCGTAGCTGTTCCATTCTGGATCTGATCGTCACTATTTGGAGCGTTCGTCTCCACTTCGATGGCACCGCAGTAGCCGCTGGGCGCATCACTGGAGTTCGGTTCGGGACAGGTCACCGGCTCGTCATCGTCGACGACGATCAGGTTGTGGCTGAAGGTGGCGTCGTGACGTACCGTCTCAGGAAGGGTGCGAAAGCCGCTGGCTCGACACTGGTTGCTCTGGGTCAGACAGACTGCGTTGTCCGGACATTGCTCGGTCGCTGTGCAGTGGCATTGGCCGGCGACGCAACTTCCCTGGGAGCCGCAATCGGTGTCATCGCTGCATTCCAGAGCGTCGCCGTGATAGGCCTCGACTCGATTCGGCCTGTCGACCCAACGGATTGAGTTCACCTGGAGGTCGCCGTGACCGACGTTGCGCAGGACCAGGCTATTCGAGAAACTGCGCGAGCGATCGTCGGGCGCCATTTGAGGCAGATCCAATTGCGGGTTTTCCACCTGCAATTCCGGCTGTTCCGTTCCCTCAATATCTCCCCCGCAGGCCAGCTTCGTCACCGCCAGCACCACCAGGAGCAATCCGAATGCCACCGTCATCGCTATCCGCTTCATCTTCACCTTCTCACGTTTGTGGTGGCGAACCTGCTGCTTCGCCCCGAAAATATCTCGCACCACGTCCCGACGGGGACGCTGCAAAACGAACCTCTCAGAAGCGAAACGGTACCGATACGCCTCGGTCGTTGCAAGACTCGGCCCCCCGCTGTGTCACAACCTCGATGCCAGGAGCGCCGCCTTCGCTATTTCTCACTGAAGCAAAAAGTCCACCACGTCGTTCCACATGGCGTCGAATTGGGGGCGACGAAAACCGGAACCGGAGATAAACCAGTCCACATGGGGCGGATCGTGGTCCGGATCGCGAAAGTGTCCGCATACGTCGAGGTGATCCGCAAGGGCGACGTGAACCACCTCTCCCCAGATCTGGGCCAACGTAGGCACCACCCCGTCGTTGGAATGACAGGTGGGTACGCTTCCGTACGCCTCCTCGAGCAACTCCTGCTCCTTCGGACACAGATCGAAATAATGACCATTCCGCGCCGTCAATCCCTGCAGGAGGCGAAATACGGTATGCGATGCATGGGAGTAGACGTCGAACCTCAACCCCAGCGCCGCCCTCAAAGACACCCCTGCCGCCCGGGTGATCACGCATCCGTAATTGACGTCGTCGCGGTTGGCCGTCGACGCGTTGAACAGATCGATGCTTCCCGGCGTCAACTGCCCCACCACGGCGCGGTCGCTTCGAATCTGGCCCAGAAAATCGCTGATCTCCATTCCCCGCTCTCGCCCGAAGTCGGCGAATAGCTCCCGGTAAAACTGGTCCAGAATCGTATTCTCCAGTCCCAGTCTTCGGTCCAGCTTCGTCACCAACCCCATCAACTCGAAGACCGCCCGCAGCGGCAGCCTCCCGAAGCGCAGAGTATATACGGTGGCCAGCGACAGGGCTCCCAGGATACGCTGGCCAAAAAGACTGTTGAACAAAGACGCGATGGGAGTGCCCAGATGAGGCGTGGCCACGGTCACCACCGATTGCACCCGGTCGGCGATGGCCTCCACGTCCACCTCCGTGGGAAGACTGGCCCGTGGGGTCATCAACAGCCGGGTATCCAGCCCCCCCGTAGAATGGCCGACGAGGTGGATCGGTCCCTCTTCGGAGACCGTCTCGTCGATCTGCTCGGCAAGCCTTGCGGCTCGACTTCGTATCGAGCCCGTGGGAAGCGTGGCCACCCCGCGGGCAATGACCTTGTGGCCGCGCGCTTCGAATTTTTCCTCCAGCACCTCCCGCACGTGATGGAAGTAGGTGATCCCTCCCAGATTGGAGAAGCCGAAGAAACCGGGCACCAGATAAACGTGATGGGGCATCGCCGAGCCGTCGCGATCTGATCTCAAAATACTACTCCACACTGCTCGAACATCATGGTTACGGACCTCCCATTTTGCACGGCCCCCGAGTGAACGCAACAGGATTTGGTGGCCATCGGACTGCCGCGGTTTAGATTTGACCCCGTTCGCCCCGTCGCAGTGGAGAAACGGATCCCCGGCGGGGGGCAAAAACGGCCCTCCTTCGCCGTCGCCTCCGCCCTTTGCTGCGGCCAATGAAGGGGCCATGCACCACCACGCTCCGGGGGGAGCCATGACGTCGCGACAAGCCAATACAGGTCGTTACGCTACTGCCCGTTGCCCGTCGCTTCGATCGGCGACACCGATCGTCTCCGTCCGGCTGGTAACGACAGACGAGAGATCGCCACCACTTTATCGCGCCGCAGGGCTGAGTCGACCCGATTTCGAATCTCTATGGCGCCACCTGTCGGCGGGACATCCCATCGCACTACGGGCCGACGAAGAATGCCCTGTTGGACGCCGGGCCCTGCTCGCCATTTGCGCTCCGGGACCGGGAGCACCTCTTTGCCTGAGCGGCGATCTAGTCCCCGGGCCCGGCTTCGTCACCGCTCCCTTGCCCCTGAGTTGGCGCCTGGCCGCCCTGGAATTCGCCCGCCGCCTTCCCGCAGCCCATGCCGAGATCGGACACCTTCGCCCGGCGCAAAGCGAGCTTCCCACTACCCGTCCCCTTCGCATTCCACCTCGGATCCCTGCGCCGGCACACACCATCGCCCCCACGGAGGATCTGCGCGCCCTCATTATCACCCTGCGCGCCCACCACCTGGCCGTCGACGAGTTGGCGGCCCGCTCGGACGTCCCTCGCCAGCGTCTGGTCTCCTTCGTCGCCGATCTCTTCGCCGTAAAGGTGGTCTCCGTCGTTCCCCGTCCGCTATGCGACGATAGCGATCCCTTTGCCTATCTGGGGCTCCACTGGTCGGCCTCCCATTCCCTGATTCACTGCACCTACGGCAGGTTGCGCCGACAACTGCGCAATCGCCCCGACAAGCTCCATCACCGTCGACGCCTGCTGGACCGGGCCTTCTCCGTGTTGCGTCAACCCGGCGATCGGCGCCGACTGCGCCACAGTCTGGTCCCTCCTCCGGTCATCGGAGAGGTCCTGACCCACCTTCGCTCCGAGCTGCGAGCAGCCCGCCTCCAGGGCCGCATCGACGAAGCCATCGACCTCAGCCGCCGCATCCTGGAGCTCGATCCCAGCGACGGGGCCACAAAAGACACCCTCCTCAATCTATTTCGCACACCTCACGGCTGAACCGCCCCCGGCCCGGGGCCTGTGGCGCATAGCGGACCGAGCCCTTCACCCCTTCACCGCCCCTGCCGTAAGCCCGCTCACCAGATAGGTCTGCAATTTGAAGAATAACAGCATCACCGGAATGGAGACGATGATCGCCCCGGCGGCAAAATAGCCCCACTCCGTGCTGTGATCGCCGACGAATCGCTGCAAGACCACAGGCACGGTGAACATTTTTTCGTCGGATAAAAAGGTGGCCGCCAAAATGAACTCGTTCCAGGCCGTCATAAAACTGAATAGGGCCGTCACGGCGATGGCCGGCTTCGCAAGTGGCAAGACGATTTTGGTGAAGATCGTCCACTGACTGGCCCCGTCCATAATCGCCGCCTCCTCGATGGCCACGGGAATGGTGTCGAAATAGCCCTTTAGCATCCACACGCAGAAGGGCACGGCCGTCGTGGAATACACCAGCACCAGACCGGTCAGGCTGTTCAACAATCCCAGATTGTCCAGCAAGATATAAAGGGGAATGGCCATGACCACGCCGGGAAACATCTGGGTGATCAAAAAGGTAGCCATCCCGGCGTCCCTTCCGGGAAAGCGAAAGCGGCTAAAGGCGTAGGCCGCCGTACAGGAGAGGATCACCCCCACCAGCGTCGTGGCCCCGGCGACCACCAGGGAGTTGAACATCTGGCGCAAAAACAGCCCCTCCTCTTCTGTCAGCAGGAATCGGAAATTATCCAGCGTCCACTCCCCGGGCACGGGGGTGATGGACGTCGACAGAGTCTGTGAAGGCGTCAACGCCGTCTGCACCACCGCCAATACGGGATACAGCACGATCATCACCATCAATATCAAGACCCCGTGGGCCAGCGCGGCCTCCAACTTGCTGCGCCTCATCAGTCCTCCTCCCCGGCCGGGTCCTTTGCCTTTAGTTGTCCGGAGAACAGGCCGTAGCCCAGCAGCACGAAGAAGATCAGCACCGCATAGGCGGCGGCGTATCCGTACTGCTCCTGGCGGGTAAACGCCCACTTATAGGCCTCGGAGATCAAGATCTCCGTGCCGCCGTCGGGGGCGCCCTCACTGACCAGATAGATGATGTTGAACATATTGAAGGTCCACACCGTTCCCAGCACTACCGCCGGGATCAGGGCCGGCTTCAACAGGGGCCAGGTGACGTGACGAAAGCGCTGCCAGCGCCCGGCGCCGTCAACCTCTGCGGCTTCCTCCAACTCCCGGGGAATGGCCTGCAGCGCCCCCAGGGTCACGACCATCATAAAGGGAAAGCCCAGCCACGTATTGGTCACAAGATTTGCCGCAAAGGCGGTGGCGAATTGGCTGAACCAGCTGATGGGATCGACGCCGAAGAACGACAACAGGCGATTGACCGCCCCGAATTGATGGTGAAACATCCCGCGCCAGATCAGAGCGGTGATATAATTGGGGATCGCCCAGGGGATGATGAGCAGCACCCGGTACACTCCGCGAAGGCGCATCCAGGGGTCGCGAAGGAGCAGCGCCATCGCCACCCCGATCGACACGTGCAACGTCACGTTGAGCACCGTCCACCCCACGGTGACCGCCAGGGTGAAGTAGAAGCTGTGGGGGTCGGTGATCCCGTAGTCCCGGCTCAGGACGATATCGAGGAAATTGGCCAGTCCCACATAGGTGAATTCCCCGTCGACGTGGGAGAAGAGGCTCACCGCCGCTCCCACCACGAAGGGGACCACCAACAGGACCAACATGCCCACGATCGCCGGCGCCATATACACATAGGCCGGCTTCGAAGCCTTCATCTTCGCCCAGATTCGATCTCGTCGAAACCGCCAGCCTCCCCATACAAGCCCCGCCATCACGAGCAGTATCAACCCCACCAAAAGGGGCTTCGGATCGGCCGGATCCGGCGGGGGCCTGGTGTAGATCTCGAAGCGATTTTCCGCCTGCGCAAGGGCGACCTCGGCGGTGACCACCTCGCGCAGCACCTGGCCCAGGGCCTGTTGGGCAGGCTCCCATACCGAGCGCATCCGAGGATCGACGGGCATGGGAATGCTGGACTCCTTCTGAGCTCGAAACTCAGACAGGACGCGATGTTCCCCCAGCTCGGGATGCTCCCAGGCAGCCTTCGTGGCCACGGGCTGCATTCCCGTCAGCGCCCGATCGCGGGCCACTTTTTCCTCGGCCAAAAACGCGGCAAAGGCGGCGGCGTCGTCTTTGCGCTCGCTATGGGCGGAGACGAAGGCCGCCTCTACCGTCAAAAATGGCGTCGCCGCTTTGCCCGTCTCGGAGACCGCCGGAAGGGGAGCCATCTCGAAATTGACGTCGTCGCCGATCTGCCCCAGAAACCAGGAGCCGCTGATGGCCATCGCCGCCTCCCCGTTTCGAAACATCTCCGCAACCAGCGCCCCCGTGGGCTCTGGGGGCACGACTCGCTCCACATTCATCAGACGGTGCGCAAACTCCAGAGACCTCGCCCCCTCTTCGGAATCCAGAGCGATCTCGCCATCGTCGTCGAAGATCTCTGCCCCGTAGCCGAAAAACCAGGGGGCGTGAAAATAAAAATCCGTGGCCTGATAGGCCAGGCCGTACCTGCCCTGGTCGCGATCGGTGAAGCTGTGGGCCATCTCCAGGAGTTCCTGCGTCGTCTGCGGCGGCCGCTCCAACAGATCGGCATTGTAGAATAGGACGATGCTCTTAAACGCCAGGGGAACGCCCAGGAGGCGACCGTTTACCGTCAGGGCGTCCACCGTTGTGGGAAAGTACTCCTCCCTGTCGACGCGCTCGTCCAGCGTGGCCAGGAATCCGCTCCGATCCCAGTCTGCGGCCCGCTCGTGGGCGGCGATGAAGACGTCCGGTCCATGTCCCCTGGGGATGGCGCTGGTCAATCGATTGGCGAAGGCCTCATAGGGGATTCCCAGAAGGCGCACCGGCCGATCGGGGTGGAGTTCGTTCCACTGGCTGGCTGCCGCCCTGAGCGCCGTTTGCTCCGCCCCCGTATAGGCGTGCCACACCTCGATGGCCTCGTCGGCCTGCGCCGACGAGGCCATGGCGATCATCGCCACCGCCAGCCACAGGGCCACGATCCACCTTCCGACCCCGCCGGCGGCGAATCTCCTCTGTTGTTGAGCTACGTCCATCCCTTTTCACTCCCGGCACACATCGCGTCGATGCTCTGCGATCGGCGCCCCGACGTCAACGAGATCAGTTCCCCGATGGAGTTGGCCGCCTTCAAAAGCGGTGTTTAGATTATGGCTATCACGAGATGACGATGACGAGGCGGCGCTCGGCGAACGCGCCATGCACCACTGGGGGAAATTCATGACGGTGGACCAACGAGGCGACTCCGACAGGTCGCGCTCCCTTCGCCCGCTTATCGGGCGAAGCTTCCTCGGAATGGGCGCGATCTTCCTTTTCGCCGCCCTGGTGGGACTCGCCGTTGGAGATCGACTCGCCAACTTCGCCGGCACCGTCATTGAAACGCTGGGCATTCTCGGCGTAGGCATCTGCGTGTTCACAGCCGAAGCCTTCGGCCTTCCCGTCCCTCCGTCGACCTATACCTTTGCCGCCGTCGCCGGAGGATCGCCGGTGACGGCGGTGCTCCTCATCTCCTTCGCCACCAGCATCGGCGGGGCGTCGCTGGCCTATCTCATCGGCCCCTACGTCGGACGCCTCCCTGTGATCCGCACCTGGCTGGATCGATTTTACGCCGACGGAGAGGTCCTGTTCAAAAAATGGGGGATCTGGACGGTGGGCATCGCCGCCATGACTCCCCTTCCCTTCTCCGTCTGCTGCTGGCTGGCCGGAATCTACCGCATGGCCTATATCCCCTTCTTCACGGCCACCCTGGTCCGCATTCCCCGCCTGCTTCTGTATTATGGTGTATTTGCCCTGGGGTGGACCGGCGGCGCTGCGATCTAAGAAGCCGTCAAAGAAGTCGGACCGAGGCTCGTCGAGATGATTTGTTTCGCATCGAAGCGCTAAACCGCAGGCGTACCCGGAGGGCTACGTCGAGGATTGAGCGCAAAGAGGCGGGACAAATCAGCCGGCGAATGCCGACGGGAGACTTTTTTGATGGCTTCTGCGACCTAATACCTTGTCCCCCGCGGAGGACGCAGCGCTTTGGCGTCCAACTCCCCGCATTTGGGCAACAAATTCGAGCACACCTCGGCCAACCGCTTCAGGCCGTCGCGGCGCATTCGAAAGGAATTCTCGTTCATATATAGATCGCGCCGCACTTCGATCTGGATGGCGTGGATCCCCTTGTCGGGCCGACCGTAGTTGCGGGTGATCCACCCTCCCTTATAGGGCTCGTTGGAACGAACGCTGAAGCCGGCGTCGCGAAAATGCTCCTCCACGATCCAGCGCACCGTGCGGTCGCAGGAGCTCCCGTCGAGATCGCCGGGGACGATCTCGGCTCTTTTTCGCCCCGGATCGGTGTGGCCTTTTCGCCCCATCGACGGCATGGAGTGCCCATCGATCAACAGGCAATAGCCGAATTCGCTGCGAACCCTCTTGATCTCTTGCTCGAGCACCTTGTGATAGGGATGGTAGAAGCGGTCGATGCGGGCCTTGAACTCCTTCTTCGTCAGAGGCTTGGACATCACCGGTGTCTTCGCCGTCGTCGTGCGCCACACCACGCCGCGATCCTGATAATAGCCCTCCTCATCGATTCGCTCGGCTCCCTCGACGGTCTCCGGGGAGACGTCGTCGGCAGCTCGGTTCAGGTCCACGACGTAGCGCGAGACGTTGGAGACCATCAACGTCGCCCCCAACTCGGGCACGGATTCCCATATCCGGTCGACGTACAAATCCAGATCGCGCCGCAATTTCTGATTCCCGATCTCCATCTTCTGGCGAAGATCATCGGGAATCCACTCCCCGGCGTGGGGGACATCCACCACCACCGGCAGGGTTTGTTCTTCTGGGCGCTCCAATCGGTACAGCTCACGCTCGCTCATGGTCCCTTCTCACATCCACGTGTTGTAGATCCCACGGAGCGTGCCCTTTATCATGTCTCGCCAAATTCCTCCAGTGTTTGATTTGGCGATCTCTGGGGCCGAACTCACCACCTGGTTGCACTACCCACTGACCACCGTACGCGCCTGCATCACGCGCTGATAGCGCTTTTGAAACTGAGAGGTGGCGAAATTCAGAAATGTCTCCTTCTGGAGCCCGAAGGGAAGCTCCTCGTATTGATCGAAGACCTCGTCCACCATGCCAAGGGCGATGGGCAGAAGGTGATTCATTCGCGCGTCGATGGCCTCCCAGACCTCCTCACCATGCTCGGCGACAAGACGCGACAAAAGGTGGACTCCGTATGCCAGATGTCGTGACTCGTCTTGCTTGAGCTTGCCCACAACCTTGCGCATCCCGGGCATTACGTCGTTGCTCTCCAGCATCTCGAAATAGCCGTGATAGCCCGTCTCTGCCAGAACTCCCTCGACGATCATATTGTACGTCACCGATGCCTGGGCCTGGGCTACGGGCGACGGATCTTCACGCAGACGATTGAGCGCAACGGGCAGCTCCTTTTCGAAGATCAGGCGATAGTTGTCGCCATGAAACCGAGTCAGATCCGAAAATTCCCGGGCCACCTCGTCGAAGAAGCGCCGAAAGACCTCCACGTGCTTGGCCTCCTCCCACAAAAAGGAGGTCAGATACATCTCCTCCTCCAGCCGACCCTCCTGTGCGATCACTCCAATCAGCGGCAGAAGGTCGAGGGTCACCGCCTCTTCGCCACCGATGAACATCGAGCTCAGATGCAGCAGCACTTCGCGCTCCAACTCATCGAACCCCTCCCAATGCTCGCGGTCTGTCGAAAAATCGATATCTGCCGGATCCCACACCCCCAACTTCTTGGCCTTCTGCCACAACTTCATGGGTTGCGAGTCGAAGTCCAGTCCGCCTGCTTTCGTCGAGGTAAATTGTCGCTTCGAGTTCACGGGTTGTCCTCCTGGCAATTCCAAGGTGTCTGTTTTCACGTTCACAACACAGCGCCAAAACCTAGCGATCTCCTTATCCGCTGTGCAACAACTTGCCCAAATTCACCGGCCGGTGAGTTCCTCCATCGCCCAGCTGAGTTCGCTTCGCACGAAGGGTTCCTCTTCGTCGACCAGCGCCCTTTCCAGCCGAAAGCGATGATCCCTCGTTCCCAATCTTCCGATGGCCCACGCCACATGACCGCGCACCAATGGTTCGGGCTCTGTGGACAGCGCTTCCAGTAGACGATCCACGTCCCCCAGCCTGCCCGTATTCCCCACCACCACTGCGGCATTTCGCTTCAACCCCCGCAACTTCGCCCGCTTCATGGCCGACTTTCGAAAGACCTCCACATAGCGGTCGTGATCAAAGTCCAGCAGGTCGATGGGCCTCAACTGTTGATAGACCGGTCTCGTCTTATGGCTCTTGTCGTCGCTGATCGGTGCTGCGCGATTCCAGGGGCAGACCTCCTGGCAGACATCACATCCGAAGAGATGGTCCCCCACCAGGGGCCGAAGCCGACGCGGGATCGGGCCCCGAAGTTCGATGGTCAAATAGGAAATACAGCGCCGGGCGTCGATCATCCTCGGCGCCACGATCGCCCCCGTGGGGCAGGCGTCCAAACAGCGGGTGCAGCTGCCGCATCGCTGCGGCGCCTCCTCGACCTCTTCTCCCAGATCGATGCCGATCAATATCTCGGAGATGAAGGTATAGGAGCCGAGTCCCTGTCGGATGAGCATCGCATTCTTTCCCACCCACCCCAGTCCTGCCACTCGGGCCAGATCGCGCTCCAGCAGCGGCGCCGTATCCACGGCGGGCCGCGTCGCCACCTCCGTTCCCGTCTCGGCGTGGATAAACGCCGCCAGCTCTCTCATCCGATCCCAGATCTGGTCGTGGTAATCGTCGCCATGGGCATAGCGCGCAATTCGCAGCCCCCCCTCCAGAAGGTCCAGGGGCTGGTGATAGTTGGTCAACATCACCACCACCGATCTCGTCCCGGGTTCCATCTTCGCCGGATCGACCCGAAGGGGCTGGTATTTTTCCAGATAGTGCATCGATCCGTGCCGCCCCTCTCGAAGCCACTCCTGGTAGGCCCTCTCCGTCGGCAATTTATGGGCCGACACAAATGACGCCACTTCGAACCCCAGCCGCTTCGCCTCGACGGCGATCGCTTCGCGAAGCCCTCTCTTTTCCTCTTCTCGTTGTTGTCTGACCATATTCATCCTGGCGATTCCCTGAGAGCCCGTCGTCTTCTGAGAGGCTATGCCAACGGATTTTATCTTTTGATCCCCATATGCTATAAGCCCTTTTCGTGCGTCATATTCGCGGCAGCGAGCCCCCTCGACCCGGACATTTTTCCTTCCCTACAGGGAATCGGTTCTTCAGTTCAACCCGGCTCGAACCTCCGCTTCCGCCGATGACGAGGGCTGCGAACACACTTCACCGTTGCGCCGCCGCACCTTGGTGGTGAATAATCCGGGAGATCTTGCCGTTGGAGTTACAACCACGGCGACCCCACGGAGATATGTATTACGATGCGCACCTGTCCAAAATGCAACCGACGCTTTCCCGACGATATTCTTTTCTGTCCGGAAGACGGCGTCTCACTCGTGGAACGAACCGGCCCTTCCTCCTCACCAACAGGAGGTGGCATCACCGGTGAGAAGACTCGCGTCGACTTCTCCGGTCCCGGTGGCCGTTCCCATCACGGCACGGGCTCTTTGAATACCGGTGCATCCAGGCACAACCCGGCCAAAGAGACCCGCCTGGACGCTCCACCACCGCTTACTCCCCATCCCGCTTCCGGTCCCTCCACGGGCGCCCACAAAAAGACCTCCAGCCCCGACGAAGATATGAATCCATCGAACCTCATCGGCCATCGCCTTTTTGGAGAGTATACGATTCGCAAAAAACTGGGCGAAGGAGGGATGGGCTCCGTCTACCTTGCTCAACAGGACACCATCGATCAGCAGATTGCCGTAAAGGTCCTGCATGAGGAGGCGGCAGAAAGCCAGGAGATGATCGATCGCTTCCACCGCGAAGCCCGCGTCGTCTCCATGCTCACCCACCCCAACATCATCCGGGTCTTCATCTTCGGGCGCACCCAGAGCGGTCTGCTCTATCTGGCCATGGAATACGTCAAGGGACGTCCCCTGCGCCAGGTCCTCGATCGTGGTGAGCTCCTCGACGAGATGCGCGCCATCAAGATCGTCAAGCAGATCTGCAGTGGCCTGTCCGAGGCCCACGACCTGGGCATCGTTCACCGCGACCTCAAGCCGGACAATGTATTGTTGACCGAATGGCGCGGCGAGGAGGACTTCGCCAAGATCCTCGACTTCGGAATCGCCAAGCTAAAACACCCCGACAACCAGAAGGACCAGAAGAAGCTGACCCAGGCCGGCGTCGTCTACGGCACTCCCGAGTACCTTTCCCCCGAACAAGCTCAGGCCTTCGATCTGGACCATCGCACCGACCTGTACAGCCTGGGATGTATTCTCTACGAATTCATGACCGGACAACTTCCCTTCCAGGCCGAGTCTCCGGTCAAGATCATGACCGCTCACGTCTTCAACGAGCCCACGCCGCCTTCCCAGATCGCTCCCGATCGTGTCAGCCCCACCATGGAGAAGATCATCTTGAAGGCCATGGCCAAAGAGCCGGACGACCGTTTCCAGAGTGGTATGGAGATGTTCGAGGCCCTGGTGGGTCGCGAGCAGGAGCTCGTTCGTGAGAAAAAGCTCACCGGCCGCGCCGGCTATGTCCCCGGCCTCGAGATGACGGGAATGTTCGGCGCCATCGAACTTCCCGACAACCCTCAGGACATCAAGATCGAGCAGGCCGCCCAGGCGCCGTCGAATACGTCGAATATGCCGGCCACCCTCGAGACTCAGGCCCCAGCCTCTCAAACTCAGGTCAACCCTCCGGCCCAGGACAACTCCACCACTCGACTCATCATCTACGGTTTGATCGCCGTAACCGTGATGATGTTCTTACTCCTGGTGGTTATGGTGGGGCTATTTGCCCTCTCCTCTTGAGCTTCGCCTTGTTGTCATCTCCCGAACCCAACGCATCTGCAACGGGGGTCGTGGCGCCGTGTTGTTCCGACTCGAAAATATACAAAAATATTACGGCCGACTGGCGGCTCTAAAGGGCATCACCCTCGAGATGGACGACGACGCCATCGGCCTCCTCGGTCCCAACGGTGCCGGAAAGTCCACCCTCATCAAGGTCCTGCTGGGTCTGCAGCCCCTGGACGGCGGTCACGCCGAGTTACTGGGGATGCGCGTGCCCGATGAGGCCCGGGAGATCCGCCGCGCAACGGGCTATATGCCCGAGAGCGACTGCTATCTCCCCTATATGACGGCCATCGAATACGTCGCCTTCAACGGTCAGCTCTGCGGCATGCCCCGCAGCGCCGCCTTTCGGCGGGCCCATGAGGTCTTGTACTTCGTGGGCCTCGAGGAGGCGCGCTATCGAAAGCTCGACGGCTTCTCCACGGGAATGAAACAGCGGGCAAAGCTCGCTCAGGCCATCGTCCACGGCCCGCGCGTCCTATTTTTGGACGAGCCCACCAACGGCCTCGACCCGCAGGGACGCGACGATATGCTCGGCCTCATCGAGGACGTGCGCGCCCGCGACGTACATATCATTTTGTCCACCCACCTTCTTCCCGACGTAGAGCGCATCTGTGACAGCGTCATCATGCTCAATCAGGGAGAGCTGGTCCACAGTGGAAGCCTCACGGAGCTCCAGGACAGAGACGAGGAATTTCTGGAGGTCAGGACCCACCTGGCAGACCAGAAGCTTCAGAATTGTCTTCGCAAGCGAGGATTCGACGCCGAGATCGTCGACGACCGCCTCAAGATCCGTATCACCCCCGACCACACTGCCGATGAGGTCCTGGCCATCGCCGTCGACGAAAAGATCCAGATCCGCCACTTCTTGCCCGAGCGCCTGACCCTGGAGACCGCCTTTTTGCGGCTCCTCGACGAGGCAGACGACACGACTGTCGGCCCATAAGACCATGACCATACGCGACCAGAGCTATACCCGATACGACGGACCGACGCGCCACACCCACCTGTGGGCCACCATCGGTTGGAACGGCGTGCGCACGGCCTGGAGCTTCTGGCGTACCAAGTTGACCCTGTTGGCCATCTGGCTCGTCCCCGTCACCTTCGTCTTCGTCGTCATCGCCGAGGCCGCTCTGGCCGGCGACGTCTTGAGCTCCGAAGCCGGCATTTCCCTCGACGTGGGGGTTGCCCGATTCCTACAGATTCAATTCTTCGCCGTGGGGATCCTCTTTATCGCCCGGGGCTGCAATCTGGTGGCCGACGATATGCGTCACAAGACGGTTCAGCTCTATTTTTCAAAGCCCATCTCGCGCTTCGATTACGCCGCCGGCAAAGTCATCACTCTGATGTTCATGGCCCTCGTCGGCGTCATCGTTCCCTCGGCACTTGTGGCGGCGATGCGCACCGCCTTTTATATCCAGACCGATATCGCCACGGACCTGGCCATCATTCACCTGCAGGCCCTGGTATTATTGACCCTGGTCAGCCTGATGGCGACCTCCCTGGTGCTGGGGATCTCCAGCCTCACGGACCGCGCCGGCTACGCCGTTCTGATCTGGCTGGGCGTCCTCCTGGTGCCCATGATCATCCCCCTTCTCGTCACCGTGACCACCGACGGCTCTGAGTGGGCCAGCATGCTCAGCCTCACCGGCATCATCGGGCTCGCCAGCGACGCCTGGCTGGGCTCGGACAGCGGTGACGTACCCCGCTGGCTTCCCTTTGTAGCCATCTTCGCCCTCATCGGCGCCGGACTCGGCGCCCTCCATCACCGCCTGTCCCGATTGGAGGGCATCACCTGATTCCACACGCCGGATCCACTGCCATGACGAAACCCGAAAAACATCAAGCTCCCTCCTCCGAGGAGGCCGCCAACAAGGAGGTCGCCAACAAGGAGATCCCCGACGAGGAGGTCTCCGACAAGGCCGCCGATCAGGTCGCCCGCATCGGTGATGGCGGCGTCGTCCTCTCCACCCGGGGGCTGTCTTATTGGTACGGCCAGGTCATCGGCATCAACGATATCTCCCTCGATATCGGTCACGGCGTCGTCGGCCTCCTCGGTCCCAACGGCGCCGGAAAATCGACCCTCCTCAAATGTATGACCGGCCAATTGCGCCCTGCCACGGGGATGGTCTCCATCGACGGCAAGAGGGTATGGGACAATCCCGACGTCTACTCCGAGATTGGCTTCGTCCCCGAGCAGGACGCCTTCTACGAGGAGATGACTGGCCGCGAATTCGTCACTCACCTGACCCGGCTGCACGGCTTCGGCGCCGACGACGCCGCCAAATTGGCTGATGAGGCCATCGAGACGGTCTCCCTGACCGAGGAGGCCGATCGGCCCATCGCCGGCTACTCAAAGGGCATGCGACAGCGCATCAAGATCGCCCAGTCGCTGGCTCATCGCCCCCGGGTGCTCTTCTTTGACGAGCCCCTTGCCGGCACCGATCCCGTGGGCCGGCGAAAGATGATCGACCTCATTCGACGCCTCGGCGACGAAGAGCGCACCGTCATCGTCTCCAGCCACGTCCTGCACGAGGTGCAGGCCATGACCTCCAATATCGTCCTCATCAACCGCGGGCGAGTCGTGGCAGATGGCAATATGTACCGCATCCGAGAGATGATCGACGAATTTCCCCATCGTATCTATATCGACTGCAAGAAACCTCGTCCCTTCGCCGCCTTGCTCGCCGAATATGACGACGTGCGCTCCCTGGAATTCGCAGACCGCGGATTCTTCGTGTCCACCGACGACCCGCAGGCCTGTTACGACCGAATCCCGGCCATGGCGCTGGAGCACGACCTCGGATTGCGTGCCATGACCTCCGAGGACAACGACCTGAGCGCCGTCTTCCGCTACCTGGTGCCCTGACCTCCCCCCCTTTTTTCCAAGACTGTGATGTCCGACACCTCACCAGCTCCCATCAAACGACCGCCGAGAAATCTATCGGCCACCTCTCTGGGCTTTCATCTCTTCGGCCTCAGCTTGAAGCGCCATATCCGAAGCCGTAAGACCCTATTTCTATTCTTGGTCCAGCTCATCCCCGTCGTCCTGGCCCTCTTTTCTCGCATCACCGGAAATGGCGGAGGGCTTGCCGAATTCGAGGCCACCTTCACCCAGGTTTATCTTCCCTATCTCCTTCCCCTGGCGGCCCTATTCTTCGGCGGCCCCACCGTGGTCGACGAAGTCGAGGGGCGCACCATCACTTATCTAACGCTGCGCCCCCTGTCGCGAAGCACTCTCTTTTTGAGCAAGCTGGCCACCTCCATCGCCCTCGCCATCGTCGTGACGGTGATCCCGGTGATCCTCTTCTTCGCCGTCAGCGTCATCGGATCCGCTGACCCCATGGGGGGCAGCCTCGCCACCCTCGGCGCCGCCATCGCCTCCACCGTCGGTGGCGCTACGGCCTATACCGCCATCTTCGCCCTATTGGGCGTCATCTTCGCCTCCACCCTCCTTCCGGGCATCGTCTACTACCTGGTCTTCGAGATTATCCTCGGAGCATTGCCGGTTATCGAATTCATCAGCATCAAATTCCACGTCTTCACCCTCGGCGGCTTCCGGCGCGGCGTCGATGGAGAGGAGCGCCTTCGCGACGAAATCGCCCGATTCCTCCTTGACCAACCCCTTGAATTCGACTGGTGGGTGGGGCTTCTCTGCCTGATATTTGTCACCACCGCTGCCGTCGTCCTATCGGCCACGGTCTTCCGGAATCGGCAATTTCACGTCTAAGCCAGACCGGATCGCTTGAACTCCGTCGCGAAGAAGCTTGTATCTGGGGCCGGCGACGAATGCGACGACCGAATCAATTTCCCTCTGGCGAACTCTGCCCGTGCACTCGATGGTGCCCGAAGAGGTCAGGCCACAGGTAACGATAGGGCGTTGCTCTGCGCATAGCCGGACAATTCCGAAGGGGCTTCGATCTCCAAAAAACACTGTTCGGCATCATAGATCTTGTCAAAACAAACCGCCACTTGCCCCGAGGAGGTCCACCATGCCGGTGGGCATAAAGATCCAAAACCCTTTTCCTTTTTTCTCACTTCTGTTAACAATTCCTTCCGAGTTTAACTCGGGTCTCTTTCATGAAGGTTCGTTGCGAACGACGGCGGGGCGACGGTTGACCGGAACTTCCGGATGGCGACGCGTTTTATCGCCGGCATATGCCCTGCTCCGGAATCACTCCGGATCAGGATTGCCCTATCTTCGACGTTCGCCCTGTTGAAATTCATGATCCGATCCGGGTCGGCTCCCCGCTTGTGCGGGTCGTACCGGCTAGTTCATCAGTACCGGCTCAACTCCAAAGGAGTACACGATCATGTCGAAGGAACAGACCATTCCCGTCGTAGATCTCAACGACTACACCGAGGGCGATGAGGAGGCCAAAGAGGCCTTCGCCCAGAAGATCGGTGATGCGCTTCGCGATCTGGGCTTCGTCGCCGTCGAAGGACACGGCGTCGACAAGGACCTCTTATACGACACATACGAAGCCTTCGAGGAGTTTTTCGACCTCGACGTCGAGACCAAACAGCAATACGAATTTCCGGAAGGCGGACGCCAGCGGGGCTACACCTCCTTTGGCGTCGAGAAGGCCAAGGACAACGAGAAGCCCGATCTCAAAGAGTTCTGGCACCTGGGGCGCGACCTTCCCGAAGATCACCCCATGGCAGATCGCATCCCCTCCAACGTCTGGCCCGACGAAGAGGTTTCGCAACTCAAGGAGCGCGCCCAGACTCTCTACAAGCAGATGGAGGCGTCTGCGGAGACGATGCTCAAGGCCATCTCCCTCTATCTTGGACAGGACGAAAACTTCTTGCCCGACATGATCCAGGATGGAAACTCCATCATCCGAGTCATCCACTACCCGGTATGTGACGGCTTCGACGAGCCCGGTCAGATGCGGGCGGCGGAGCACGAGGACATCAACCTCATCACCCTCCTTCCGGAGGCCACCGAGTCGGGACTGGAGCTTCTGGACCGCAACGGAGAGTGGATCCCCATCCACTCCATCGAGGGACAGATGATCGTCGACTCCGGCGACATGCTCAGCCGAATCACCAACGACTTCATCCCCTCCACCACCCACCGGGTGGTCAACCCCGAGGGCGAGCCCACGCGCCGCTACTCGATGCCCTTTTTCGTCCACCCCCACCCGGACTACAAACTCGAGGTTCTAGAGTCCTGCGTCGGCGAGGGCGAAACGCCCAAATACGACCCCATCACCGCCGAGGACTTCCTCTTTGAGCGACTCAAAGAGATCGGCCTCACCTGAACGGGTTACTTCCTCCGTAGCCCCAAACGCCCCGCCAATTCGTTGGCGGGGCGTTTTTTCGTAACTCTTTAGCTCTGCGTAGGGGCCCGTGGCTCAATCCTTACCCCACAACAAAATTGAGGATCCTCCCCGGAACAAAGATCACCCGCCGGATCTCCCTGCCCTCCAGATGCCGCTCCACGTCCTCGTTGGCCCGGGCGACAGCCACGGCCGCCTCTTCGTCGGCGTCCTGTGCGACGTCGACGGTGCCGCGCAGCTTGCCCATAACCTGCACGGCCAGCTCGTAGGTATCCTCCTCGAGCTTATCCTCATCGAATGTGGGCCAGGGTTCTTCGCTCACCGACGGCTCGTTTCCGAGCTCGGCCCACAGCTCTTCGGCCGTATGCGGGGCGTAGGGGGCGAGCATCTGGACCACAGGCTCCACCGCCTGTGGTGGCACGCTGTCGCGCTTATACAGGGCGTTGACGTACTCCATCATGGCCGCGATCGCCGTATTGAAGCGAAGCTCCTCGGTATTCTCCGTGACCTGGGCGATGGTGCGATGAAGCTCGCGCTCGAGTTCTTCGTCGAAATCTGCCGATTCGTCGACCCCCACCGGGGCCTCCTCGTCGCACACCACGCGCCACAGGCGCGACAAGAAGCGGTGTACACCGTTGACCCCTCGTGGATCCCAGGGCTTGGTCTGCTCCAGGGGCCCCATGAACATCTCGTACAACCGAAGACTGTCGGCGCCGTACTCCTCGACCACGTCGTCGGGATTGACCACGTTGCCGCGAGACTTCGACATCTTCTCCACCACCGGCTCCAGCTCCACGTCCTCGTCGGGATGCATGGGTGTTTCCCCCTCCCAGTGCACATTGTCCACGTGGACCGTCTTCTGGGTGACGTCGGAGCGCCCCTCTCCCTCGTTGCCCAGAAGTTCTCCGTTTTCCGTCTCGTAATAAGCGTAGCTCGTGCCCAGAATCATCCCCTGGTTGACCACCCGCTTAAAGGGCTCCTTCGTGGACACCACGCCGGCGTCATACAGAACTTTGTGCCAGAAGCGGGCGTATAGAAGGTGGAGCACGGCGTGCTCGGCGCCGCCGACGTAGAGGTCGACGGGCATCCAATTTTTCTCGAGATCGAAATCCACGGGCGCTTCGTCATTGTCGGGATCGATAAAGCGCAGATAATACCAGCACGAGCCCGCCCACTGGGGCATCGTATTCGTCTCGCGCCGCGCCGGCTCTCCCGTCTGTGGACAGGTCGTCTCCACCCACTCCTCGATGGTCGCCAGCGGCGACTCGCCAGTACCGCTGGGCTCGTATTCCTCGACCTCGGGAAGCGTCAGCGGAAGCTGCTCTTCCGGAAGGGGCACCACCGCTGCGTCCTCCTTTCGATGCACCACCGGGAAGGGCTCACCCCAGTAGCGCTGGCGTGAGAAGAGCCAATCCCGAAGCTTGTAGCTGATGGCCTCTTTTCCCACCCCCTCGTCCTCCAGCCAGGCGATGATCTTCCCTTTCGCTTCGTCGACGGGCAGGCCGTTGAGAAAATCGGAGTTCACCAGCTTTCCGTCTCCTTCGTGAGCCTCCTCGGCGATGTCGCCGCCGGAGATGACTTCGCGAATCTCAATTCCATGGGCCTTTGCAAAATCCCAATCACGCTGGTCGTGGCCGGGAACGGCCATGATCGCCCCCGTTCCGTAGCCGTAGAGCACATAATCGGCCACCCAGACCGGGATCTTCTCTCCGTTGGTGGGATTGACGGCGTAGGCCCCGGTGAAGACCCCCGTCTTCTCGTCCTGAAGGTCCGTGCGCTCTAGATCGCTCTTCCTGGCCGCCTCCTCGCGGTAGGCTTTCACTTTCTCCCATTGCCCGTCGGTGGTGATCTCGTCCACCAGCGGATGTTCCGGAGCGAGCACCATATAGGTGGCGCCGAAGAGGGTATCGGGTCGCGTCGTAAATACCCGGATATTGGCCTCGAGACCGCCGGTGCTCTCGGGATCGACGGCGAAGTCGACCTCGGCACCTCGGGAGCGACCGATCCAATTTCGCTGCATCTCCTTCAGATGTTCCGGCCAGTCGATGATCTCCAGATCGTCGAGCAGCCGATCGGCATATTCCGTAATCTTCAACATCCACTGGCGCATGGGCTTTCGGACCACCCGGTGGCCGCCGCGCTCACTTCTTCCGTCGATGACCTCCTCATTGGCCAATACCGTTCCCAGCGCAGGGCACCAATTGACGGGTACCTCGGCGATATAGGCCAGGTCGCGCTCCCATAACTTCAAGAAAATCCACTGCGTCCACCGATAATAATCGGGATCCGTCGTGTTGATCTCTCGCTCCCAGTCGTAGGCAAACCCCAGAGATTTGAGCTGTTCTTTGAACACTCCCACATTCTTCTCTGTCGTCTCCCGGGGATGAGTTCCCGTCTTCAGAGCGTATTGCTCGGCGGGAAGCCCGAAGGCATCCCAGCCCATGGGATGGAGCACCTCGAATCCCCGGGCCTTCTTGAAGCGAGCCACGATATCCGTGGCCGTATATCCCTCCACATGCCCCACGTGGAGCCCCGCCCCCGAGGGATAGGGAAACATATCGAGCACATAATAGGTGGGCCGATCCGTTTCCGATTCGGTGCGAAAGGTTCCGTGCTCATCCCAATAGGACTGCCACTTCGGCTCGAATTTAGCTGGGTCGAATTTGGACATGAATTCTCCGGTAATTGTTTCCTGGTACCTAACGCCTCGTGCTTCCTGATCAAGCCTCGAGCAATCATCGCCGCCGTGACTGCCGACAGCGAGGACGCTTTCGTCCACGAAAGCCTAATTTTCTTTCTCTTTTGTCGTTCGTAGTTGTTCATCACTTTTCACCCCCGGTCACCGTCAACCACTTCCATCGACCTTTCCCCAGACCCCATAGGGCGGGAGCTCTTTGAGAGCCTCCCGAATATAGGGGGTATCCTCCTCCAACTCCTCGCGGGCATTCTTGATGATGGTCTTGAGCTTCGAATAGCTGTTGACGAAGATCTGAAGCGGGCTGGGGGGATCCTGAAAGGTCTTGTGGTACGACGAATAGGGCATATTGGCCACCACGGCGGGTCGCGCGATCTGCTGAACGGGGATCCAGATCAAATTCCTGCCCTTCGACAGGGGGGCGAAGGCGTCAAAGGACATGATGTGGGCATTTCGCGTTCCAATCGATCCCCGCTGCACCGACTCCCAGGCCACCTTCGACGGCACGTTGTTGATCACCCCCCCGTCACACAACCGCAATAATCGATGGCGGTCGAAGACCGTCTCCAGGGGGCCTATGGTCTCCGGATCGTCGTGAAAGATATCGTAGTGCAAAAACCCGGGCACGGCACAACTGAAGCCTGCCGCTTCTATCACGGGAAAATGCTCCGTCCCCGATTCGGCGCCGAAGACCACCTGCGTAAGCAGCCTAGGATTCTTGCTCAACTGACGCACCGCCCCGAAAAACAACTTCAGCTTGCGCCGAAGGGCCAGCGGAGTCAGGCTCTCGTCGGAAGCCTGCTCATACTCCCGATCGTCGAAGCGAAACCCCTTTCGCACCCCGGTGGTCACGATCTCGAGCTTGATGGGAAGTTCGGAAAACCGGGGCATACTGTGGTCGAGTAACTCCTCGAAGACCTGCCTTGCCAGCCTCATGATATTGAGGTGGAAGGCGCCGGGAAATCCGAACCTCGAAAATCCGGAAAAAGGCCGAAAAATGGTGTTGTAATCCACGTTCTTCGGAAAGGCCATGGCCACCGAAATCGGGTCGTAGGTGCGCTCCATGGCCCGCATCAGCCCCATGATGCTGCCCATCGAGCTGCCCACGATGAGCTCCGGCACGACCCCTAACTCCTTGAGCAGCGCAAAGGTCCCCAGATGTACCAGCCCCGACCCGCCGCCCCCGCCGAGGACGAGAACCGGCTTCTTCTGGCGAAGCTCCTCATCCAGGTCTTCGGCGCCGAAGTCGTTGATATGATGTTCCAATAATTCCGAGCGCGTTCTCTCCACACGCAATGCCAACACGGGAGCGATCTCTCGCAATGAATCCACTCGCGCATCGCCGTCGGCGGGAATCAAGGGCAGCAGGGACTCGATCACCCAACGCCGCAACCCGTCGACCTCCTCTCCCAACTCCACATCTCGCCCACGGGGAGTGCGAAACCGATTCATCTTCGCCATCACTACGGCATAGCGAAACAACGCCTGATGGCGAGGATGCAGGGCTGTCGGGTCATCGACGAAGAGGGCGATGAGTCGCCGCTCGAATTCCTCGAGTTCCCGTATGCGTACGAAATGTCGACCGTATCGACTCAAGCGTCTCTCGCTAATGGGTGGGACACAACATGCGGCCCTGCCTGGCCGCCCGACCCGCCTTGCGCGGGGGTCGTGATTATGTGATACCCCGGCGACAAACGCAAAACGAAAACCCCCCTGCTCCAAGGCGGGAAAAAACACTCCATTTCAGCGTTCAAAAAAGACCGTAATCCCTCCCACTGAGGGATGCCGCACTCAGCTCTTCAAGAACGAGAAAAGCCCCTTCTTCGGCTCTGCGTCTTCACCGGACTGCTCGTCGGCAGGCTCAGCCTCCATCAACGCCTCAGCCAGATCCCGGAAGGCCTGGGCGACGTCACTATCGGGCTCGCCGATGACCACCGGCTTTCCCTCGTCGCCTCCACGCCTGACCCGGGTATCGATAGGAATCTCACCCAGAATCGGCGTCTCCAGCCGCTTCGCCTCTTTCGCCACCTGCTCGGGATTGCCGAAGATGAAGAACTCTTCTTTCGTAGAGGGAACGATAAATTTCGCCATATTGGTGACGATCCCCTTTACGTCCACGTTGAGGGTCTTGAACATCTGAAGCCCCCTGGCAGCGTCGAGCAGAGCCAGATCGGAGGGGGTGGTTACGATCAGCGCTCCGTCGACGGGCACGGTCTGCGCCAGCGCAAGCTGGGCATCTCCCGTGCCGGGAGGCATATCCACGATCAGATAGTCGTGGCCACTCCAGTCCACGTCGCGCAAGAATTGGCGGATGATCCCCGTGACGATCGGTCCACGCCAGATCACCGGCGAGTCCTCGTCCATCAAAAACCCGAGACTCATGATCTTGAGCCCCGCTGCCTCGATGGGGAGGATGCGCCGATTGCTCACCGCCGGACGCTCGTCCACCCCCAACAGCGTCGGCAGGGACGGACCGTAGATATCGACGTCCAAGAGCCCCACTCGATGACCGGCCTCCTTGAGAGCCAGGGCCAGGTTTACGGCCACCGTAGACTTCCCGACCCCCCCTTTTCCGCTGGCCACGGCGATCACCTTGCCCACCCCCTCGATGGGAGCAGACGCCGGCATCGATCCCTGCTGCGGGCCTCGCCCCCCGCCTTTTTTCGCAGCCGACGGCGATGCTCCTGCACCGGCACTTCTCTTCGGTGTCGGCGCCTTGCCCTGGGCCTCACGTTCCAGCGCCTTCGGGGTCATCGTCTTCACCTTCACCTCGCGCACACCGCCGATGGCCTCCACGGCGTCGTAGACCTCGTCCTCGATGGCAAAGCGCTCCTTTCGATCCCGACCGGCCTCCATGACGAGCACCAGATCGACCACCCCCTTATTGACCTCCAACTTCTCCACCATGTGGGAGTCGACGATATTCTTGCCCTCCTGAGGATCTTCCACCTCCTCCAGAGCGGTGATGACTTCGCCTTTGATCGTAAAATCGTCTTTCATCGCAAAACCTCGGTACTGGGTACTGGGTATTCGGTGA
>SLPW01000126.1 GCA_007131755.1 Myxococcales bacterium
GTTACAACGCCTTGAGCACAAGTTGATGGAGATGGATGCGAAGTTGAGGGCGGGCTGGACAAGGCGCAAAGCGCAGTCGATGCAGCGCATCGTCAAGCATTTGCAACGCAGTCCAGCCCGTTCTCAACGCAGCAGGCGCTCCATCAACTAGTGCTCATGGCGTAATACGGAGATGTGTAGGATCATGAGGCATCACAGACCTCAGCGTTTGTTGTTTCCCACCACCATGATGTTATCTTGAATGTCAGTAATCCGCTCTAACAGGACTCAAAGAAGAGCACCCCATGGCAACCCGAAGCATCAAACAGCAAGCCCGTGAAATCGTCGACGAGCTTCCCGAGGACGCCGATTGGGACGAGTTGATGCGACGCATTTACGTCCGCAAGTCCATACAGAAGGGAATCGACGACAGCGACGCCGGGCGAACGAGTTCGGTCGATGAAGTTCGTGAAGAATTCGGCCTGGATGATTCGTGAAGGTTCACTGGACCGATCACGCTCGATTGAAGTTGACCCGTTTTCGTGGACACTCTCTCGGTGATCACGCACCGTCTTCGGCGGGGCCTGTTAAATCTGTTCAAATTCGGGACGATACCTGGCGGTGCCCGAAACGCCGTTGAGTCCACCGGGTACAAGTTGCTGGATGAAGAAAAAGTCCTCCGTACCGCCCTTTTCCCATCGAATCCCGAATTCAATCGCACGCTGAAATCCATGGCGGGGATAGTACTCCGGATGGCCCAGCACGACGCAGAAGGGCTGATTGGTGGCACGCAACCGACTCAGTCCCTGCGCAATCAACTGGCCGCCAATGCCTGTGCGCTGTCGATCGGGGCTGACCGCCATCGGCGCCAGCCCGACACCATCGGCAGATGTTTCGTTGGACGTCACAACAACTGGTGAGAACGCGATGTGGCCAACTATCTCACCACCGTCTTGTGCGACGAGCGAGAGAGTAAGCGCGCCTGCAGCACGCAGGGCGTCTACCAGCCGGGCTTCTGCATTGGATTCGAAGGCAGCAACATTCAATGCGTGAATCGCAGCAACATCATGTGGCTCTTCTGCACGGATTCGAACCACAGGCCACTCCTCTGTGTTGATTTCTCTTGTTGGCTGATGCGGTTATTCAAAGGCAACGCTGGTCACCCGCATTCATACTGCGGTCAAGTCCCAGAGTTGGCCAGCGATCTTGAGCAGTCTAACCCGGACTATTCATGACCGTTCTACTGCGACTTCGCAGATGCCGATGGACACTGGCGTTGAACCGCTCCCTTAAGGTCGCTCTCCCTCCACGATGCGCTGCATCGCGTCGGTCGTCATCATCCAGTGTCCATGCGGCCCTGCTGTGTCTCGTCACGAAGCTCATGAATAATCCGGGCTAAGAAGTCTTCTCGAAACCTTGCTCCTCCCAATCTCGGGATTATGCTGACGTAGTTCTCAAAGGTCGAAGAATGTTTCGCATGCGCTCCTTCAGGAGTTTTCGGGGCGATGAGTTATGCCATCGCCGCACTTTCACCGAGCATCGGGGCGAAGTGGATGGCGGGCTAATTTCCTCAACTCTCACTGGAGAGATTTTCCCATGTCTGAATTCATCAAGAAGAGCTTTAGTAATCCCGATGACACAGCGCATTTTCCGGGAATCACGGTCGAGATCGTGCAAATCGGAGGTATCGAGGTGAGGCGATTGACTGCCGAGCCCGAATGGGTTTGGTCTGAATCGGTTGGACCTGCCGCAGGAATAGAGAGCTGCCAATTCGAGCATCTCGTCTGGTTTGTCATCTCAGGACAATTCGTGGTCCAAATGGACGATGGGACCACAGAGCAATTCGGGCCCGGCGATATCGGTGTGATACCTCCCGGACACGATGCGTGGGTGAGCGGAGACGAACCCGTGGTAGGTCTCGATATTCAGGCCGACGGAATTGACGCGAGCACGTTAAGCTAATCTGTGCCGGAATGGACCTTCGGACAACCCGGTTACCGCCTCAGACATCTTCCAGGTGGTCACCGCCAGGGTAACCACCGACCCGACGGCAATCGCTGATTCCCCGCCATTATGGGCTCAAGCGCGATCCGACCTGAGCCCTTCGAATCCGTAGGTCGCAGGTTCGAATCCTGCCGGGCGAGCTTTTTACAGAAGACAGAAGTCAGAGGGCGGAGGTGGCCAGGTTTGGCCATGTGCAGCGGTCAGTATGCCCGCCCGATGTGGAGTCATTATTCGGGCCGCAAAGTTCCCGAATACGTGACTCCGGGCATCCGGGAAGTCATCGATTGGTTGCGCCAGACAAATGAGTCTCGATCACGTCGAAATGCTCGACGAGCCAGCCAGCCTGTCTCTCCACCAGGGGAACGCCACGTCGAAATGGCGTCCAGAACACCTTAAATTCGTGGCCGTCGGCCTGTTGTGTTCGGCGTTCGAAAGTAGAGGTTTCTTCGACGAAGAGGACGAAACTTCGCTCCACCGTACTGGCCAATTTATCCGCGCGAACCTCACCTTCATGCGCAGATACAAGGGTCGGCGGCGACGTGCCGTAGTCAAAGATTTCCTCCCGTATAGATGTCAACTCGCTCGGCCTCTTAGCTCGTAGCACACGAACCGTATGACCTCGCAAAAAGGTGTGTGAGCCCACAGCGATGTCGTCGAGCAAGACAGCGACTTGGGGACCGAGATGCGTCGTCATTTCGTCCAGCACCACAGGGTCGGAGCAGGCAGTATAACCCGTTTCCTCCCGAACCTCGCGTAGCGCCGCGTCTACGGGATCTTCTCCCTTCTCGACAGTTCCCGCCGGGAGCTGAATTCCCGCCATCGGGTGACGGAAAACGAGAAGTAGCCGTACTCGTATTTTGGTGAATCATTTGCGAGATACAGCGCCACCGCTGCCGAACCGTAGACGTAGATCGACAGCCGAGTAGAGAGACTGGCATCGACATGTCGAAGGAAGGTGCGTAGGCGAATCGCCTGTGGTGAAGCGATCTGCTGAGGCAAAGCGGGTGTGATGTCGGGGAGACCCATCGAGGATTACTGGTCTGACAAAACAGGAGTACCGAATACGTTCCAACGCCGATTGACCTCATCAGCGCGTTCCCTTTTGAGGCGCAGAAGCGTTGCGTTCGACCGAGCCATCAAAACCACCGCCGGCTGTTCGCTGTCATCACTTTGATGAAGGTCGTCGGAAAAATCTGTCAGCCGCTGTGCTGTCTTCTTACTAGATTTTAATTCCCCAGCCACGCGTTCTGCGAGGTAGCCGAGGCTACGCCGCACCTCGTCGGCCAGTTCGAAATCGGCAAAAGCATCCAGATCGTCCGATGATGCCAGAGCGTTGAGGGCCAGCGCCGCCGCAGTCGTCAGTCGGGCGGTCGGGGCCTGCAGGACACGAACGACACTTTCGGCGAGTTCTTCGGGCGCTGGAGCCTCACCTGCCGTGACCGGTGCAAAAAACCCCAGCGATACGAAGTGCTGAAGATCGCGTTCGGTAACTCGTGTTTGCATCCGCTTCTCAGACGTATGGGGTTGGTTCTGGTCGGTGGCAACTGCCACCACTGCATATAACCAACTATGCGAGCCACTCATTCAAAAGGCAAAGCCGGATTTCAATACGAGCGATTCGAAATGAGTCACCGGCGAACAACCCGGTTACCGCCGTATACGCTTCCAAGCGGTAACCACTACGGTAACCAGAAAGATACCTCAAGCCGCTGATTTACCGCTATAACAGGCCCAACCCCGACCCAGCCTGAGGACTTCGAATCCGTAGGTCGCAGGTTCGAATCCTGCCGGGCGCGCTTTTTTCAAAAGACAGAAGTCAAAAAACAGCGGGAGGCGTCGATCTGCCTCGGATGGAATAGGGTTTGGCGGGCTTCCTCTCGGTTCAAGGGCTCGGAGAGGAGCATGATCTGAATTCGGGAGGTTGATCTTCGAGGTGCCTGAAAGCGACGCAATTGCCTGTTGACCGACGATAAGCGGCAAGGCAAATAATCTTGTTGCGTCAGTTCGCAGATGAAGTTTGAGATGAATTCGACATGCCAATTCTTGGACCTACAACAGAGCTCTTAGCCCGGGTCAGAGCGAGAGAGGATCATCGATGGAAACCGAATATGGACAGGGGTTTCTCGATCTTGTTCAAGAGACCTATGAGGTCGAAATCCCCGATCGGTACCGCCGCTTTTTCGAAACGGAAGCAAAATCCTTGCAGAAGAAAAGGTTGCATCTCGAGGATGGCTTTCTGCGCGGTGTGTTTTCTCCAGTATTCTCCGATCCCGCACTATGCGACCTCTACGAGCTCGGCGAATACCATCATATCGATGAACTCGATATGGTGGACTGGGGGGAAGAATACGGTGATTTTCTCCCCTTTGCCTCGTTTTACCACACCTCCGGCGAGCAACCCTCCAAGGCTTTTTTGGTTGTACAGATCAGCGATCCTGAATGTCCCGTATGGCTCTGGGATTATAGCTGGATGATTTTTCCTCTCGCAGCGAGTTTGGATGACTTTGTCGAAGGCAACGCCTGGACGGGCAAAGAGCCGCTGGACCACGAATCAGCAGCAAGCACCATCTATAAGAAATTTTCGTGGCTGGAAGAGGATGAAACGGCGCAGGTCAACGACTGAGCTCTTTCCGATCAAGTCCCAGCGCTCTTGCCTGCGATCGTCCTCAGGGGTCTCAGGTTGCCTCCCTCAAGCCATTTAACCCACCCGTATGGGAAGATGGATGCGAAGTTGCGGGCGGGCTGGACAATGCGCAGTCGATGCGGCGCATCGTCAAGTATTTGCAACGCGCCGTCCGGCTCGTTCTAATAGTTACGCTTGTCTATCGCCTTCCATCAACTTCTGCTCATGGCGTGCCATTGTCGAGGAGTCTTATCGGTGAACTCGAGGACCTGGATCTGCTTTGTCTTGTTGCTCACAACCACGCTGTGGTCTACGGCGTGCATTTGCACGCAATCCAGGGAGTCCATACGCATTGATTTAAGTGGTTTTCATGAAAAGAGCGATGGCTATTTGCGCACCACCGCCGAGGACTTCTCCGTCGCCGTGCAATACGACGAAGGTGACACCATCCCCGACGACACCATCGAACTCTTCGACAGTGACCACCAATCGGTGGAGATGGTTGCCACCAGAGAGCATGTGGGGCGAAGGCAACTCAACGGAAATTGTGCTTTCGACCGCACCGTTTTCACGTCGAAGGATCTGCTCGAACCGGGAAGATATAGGGTGATCCATCGCAGGGGCAGTGCGGGCATGCCACTGGAAAACGACATTACCTGGAAAGGCTACGATGGCTCGGAGGCATATGTAGTCGACATCGAAATCTATGATCCGGTCTGGGAGAACCCGCTGCCACCGGAGGAATTGGAGCACTATATCACGGGGAGCGAGGAGAAAATTGAGATCCAGCCCACCGGTCCTTCACTGTTGTTGATGGGAGGGGGACTCGACGTCGACGAGGCGTTCGTGGCCTGGTTGGAGCATGTACAGGGAGGCGACGTAGTGGTGCTCCGGACCTCTGGGGCCGACGGATATAACGATTATCTATATCACGACATAGGCGGGATCAATTCTGTAGAGACCATGCTCATCGACAGCCGCACGTTGGCAAACGATCCCTATGTCGCCACGCGTCTCAGAGATGCAGAGGGTATCTTTCTGGCAGGTGGAAATCAGACGACCTACCTACAGCACTGGAGAGATACGAAGGTGGAACGGGAGATCGGCGCCGCCTTTGAGCGAGGCGCGAATGTGGGCGGTACCAGCGCTGGACTGGCTGTGCTGGGAGAGTTCGTATTTAGCGCCGAAGAGGGAACGGTCTACTCCGATGAAGCTCTCGAAGATCCCTATAACCCATATATGACTCTCGAGGTCGGCCTTGGCGCTCTACCTGCCCTGAGTGGAGTGATCACCGACAGCCACTTCGCGAACCGCGACCGTTTCGGTCGCCTGATGGGATTTTTGGCACGGCTGGCCGTCGACGAAGAGCGCTCCGATGTGGTCGGAATAGGGATCGACGAGCGCACCGCTCTCGTCATCGATCCCGACGGACAGGCGACGGTGATGGGCGAGGGAGCAGTCTACCTGTTGCAGAATCGAGACGGGGAACCAACCCGGTGTGAACCTGGCGAGTGGCTGGAGACCGCCGTCGATGCATTCATATTGACCGTGGGAGATACGGTAATGATTCCATCCTGGGAGACGGAGTCGCAGGCGGTGTCTGTGGAGGCCGTCGATGGAGCGCTAAGTCCCGAAAACCCCTATGAACCCGGAATGTGATACATCCAGGTAATAAGCGTTCAGACCGATTGAATCTCGAACTCTTAGCTCGTAGTACACGAGCCGTATGGCTCTACCGTCCCGGCGTGGCTGGCCCGTTGAACGCCTTGCGATGGAGCCGGAGAATGTGTACCCGTCGAGATCTGCGACGGCAGTAGACCACAGCCCAACCCGTTGCCGGACTTTCCCGCAAGCGGTGAGTCCGTAACCTGGACCTGCGAGCTACCGCCTTCCGCAGCGTACGGTACCGCTCCGACCTGTAGTGCCCAACGAGACTGACGCGCCCCGCCTATTGAAACGACATCGAAGCCTGGAGCAGTTCCTGCCATGAAACCGTTGGAGAGCATGCATATTTTGGAGGTGGAAAAATGAGCACGAGCGACAATAGGTCCGAACTAAGAGAGGCCACCGACCCATCGACGTCGTCACAGCGGCTCGAAGAGTTGGTGAAGATCAACCCGAGCTGGGAGGTGGTAAAGGCTGTCGCGCGTCACCCCAATGCCCCGGCGGTGTTGCTCGCGAAGTATTGTCGCACCATGCCCGACGAAGTGTTGCAGAATCCGGCTTTCGAGCTACTGCTCTTGGAGCGACCGTCGTTTTTAGCCGAATTGCCTACCACGGCGAGGGAGAGTCTCGCGCGCAGCGAACAGGCCGACGCTGAGCTGTTGCGACAACTCGGCGGCAGTACGAGTGTCGAGCAGGAGGTACGTTTTGCCGTGGCAAAAAATCCAAATACCCCGGTGGAGATGGTGCGAGAATTCGCCACCCAGGCCGCCGTCGTGCGAACGGGGGCGGCAAGCAGTCCGAACGCTGACGAAGAGGTATTGCGGATGCTGGCAGTCGATGAAAACCCGAGTGTGCGGGCATCGGTGGCCGGCAACGAGCACACCCCCACAGATGTCTTGAAGGAGTTGGCGCGGGATGAGGAGGTGATGGTTCGCAGGAATGTGGCTCAGAATCGGCACACTCCTGGCCCGGAGCTCGCCAGGCTCGCCACGGATTGGGAGTTTCGAACTCGCTGGCTCGCCTATCGCAATCCTTCGATACCCGAGGAGGTGCTCGCACTTCTCGACCGGGCACTGGCCGACGAACACATGCACTTCGAGGACCGAGAGCGGCTTCGCCCGGAGCTTCTGGTCGAGGACGCCATTCGGCTGACCGGCCCGGAGTTTGGTGAATTTGGCAGCTTTCTGGCCGCTCAGCATCCCGAACTTCCTGAAGAGCTGCTCAACCAACTCGCCGACCATTCCCGAGCCGAGGTGCTTCAAAAGGTGGCGGAGAATCCGAACACCTCGGTCGAGGTGTTGAATCAACTGGTCGACAAGGAGAATACGCTCGTCCGAAGGACCCTGGCCGCCAACCCGTCGACTGCACCGGAGGTGCTCGGAAAATGGGTGCACGATGACGCCTGGGAGGTGCGCCGGGCGCTGGCGGCCAACCCGTCGACGCCGGCCCACGCCCTGGAGACATTGGCCGATGACGAGATCGCCTCGGTCCGGGCAGCCCTTGCGCGCAATCCGAAGGTCTCCGAAGAGCTGCTTGCCCGCCTGGTCCGCTGCGGTGATCGTGACGTACAGAGAGCGCTCGCGTCGGTCGAGACGATGCCCCCACATCTGCTCGTGGAGCTCGCCGGATTCAACCGTTTCCACCTATTGAGAGCATTGGCCTCCAATCCGAACGCCCCTGCCGAGGCGATCGACGTGCTCGTGGAGAACCCGGGATCCAACGTTCGCACAATGGCTGCTGAACATCCAAACCTCTCGGACTGGGCGATTCGAAAACTGGCCAACGATTACTCGGAGACTCGCGCCCTGGTGGCTCGTCGAGAAGACCTGCCGGCCGAACTCTTCGCACAACTCGCCGCCGATGATGACGACGACGTTCGTCGCCAGATCGCTGCCAATGCCGCCACGCCGCCGTCGTTGCTCCGCAAGCTCGCCAGCGATGAGGCGAAGGCTGTCCGACTCTTCCTGACCTTCAACCAAGCTTTGCCGACGGAGGTGCTCGAAGTGCTCGCTGATGACGACGAAGACGAGGTCGTCGCGTCGGCCCGCAAGATTCTCCTGCAACCTCGAGACTGAATCTCACAACCCCAAGTTGGTGGTACGCGATGTCGAAACTTATCGGAATCATGTCCATGTCTCTTGACGGTTACGTCGCCGATGCCAACGACGGGGTGGCTGAAGTATTCGACTGGTACTTCAACTCAGGAGACGTCGAGATCAACAGCGGGGGCGCGGACGCCATGACCTTCAAGGTATCGGAGCCGAGCGCCGAACACATCCGCAGCCTCACTTCCGAACTGGGCGCCGTCCTCACCGGCCGGCGCACCTTCGAAGTCGCCCGGGGCTGGGGTGGAAACCACGCGTGGGGCCCGGCCTTCGTTCTAACCCACCAGGTCCCTCCCGGATGGCCGCGACCAGATTCGACTGTGAACTTCGTCACCGACGGCGTCGAAAGCGCGGTTCGCCAGGCCAAAGAGGCCGCCGCCGGGAAATCCGTTGGTGTTCATGGCGCCGACACGATCCAACAACTACTGAATGCTGGACTGCTCGACGAGCTGAGCATCGACCTCGCGGCAATTCTTCTCGGGGACGGGGTTCGGCTCTTTGACCACCTCACTGGCGCGCCTGCCGTCCTTGGCAATCCGACCGTAGTCTCCGGCATCGGCGTAACGCATCTTCGCTACCCCCTGCGTAACGAGGATTGACCTACGGACAGTCCGGCTGCTGCCTCCGACATCTGCTAAGCGGTAACCACTACGGTAAGGGGAGTCGGACTCAGGAGTTCCGCCGAACACTATTAGTGGTTCGTCGCCACACCGCTAGTGTACGGCCTCTCGCAACTTCTCTTCCAACGCCACCAACTGACGCCCCGTCTGCTCACTCCAGGGAAGGGCGATGCACTCGACGACGTCCTGTCCGATGGCCGACGTATGCCAGGGGCCGCCGCGACGGCGCAGGCGCAAAATCGGCGGCGGGGCGAGTCCCGTTCGGTCATCGACGGCGCACAGGCTCCACTGGACCTCCAGGTCGGGATTGCCCTGCAAAACGACGCCCAGAAAATCACAGATCGCCTGGAAAAATACGGGGTGCACCCAACCGATCTCGTCTCGGGTCTCGACGAGGAGATCCTCCAACATCGCAAGGCCCGTCGGTGTGGGGGAAATTCGGGTTTGAAACTCGAGCTGCAACTGATCGCAGAGCTCCTTGCTGAGACGGCCCGGTTCGTCGCCCCAGACCAATCCGCCGAGGTTCGACTCCACTCGTTGACGCACAGAGTCGAGTCGCTGAGCCAATTCGCCCTGGCGATGCTCGACGCCGAGTCGATAGATCGCCACCGGATCGCCGGGCGACTCCCTATTTTGTCGCCGGGCCTCACTTTGAAATACGGTCAACCGCTGCTTGACCTTCGGAGTCACCTCTTGCATCGAGACCGGCGCAAAACCCAACGCTTCCAATTCGGCCATTACGTCGTCGTTCGTCGCCGGATCGGCGAAAAAGACCAGGTCCACCGACGCGAAGGTCGGCGCAGAATCGTCCCCTTGTCTAAGCGGCTGAATCCACTCCAGGACCAGCGTGGCACGAATCAGATGGGACAGGGCCCGACGAAATTCCGATGCCTGCTTCGGAATCGACCACATAGCCATCGTCCACCGACGGCTCCCGCCGATCTCGACCTGCAACACACCGGGATGCAAGAAGGAATGGCTGCGCTTTCCACTTTCACTCATATTCACTCCTGACACCAAGAGGACCGATA
>SLPW01000572.1 GCA_007131755.1 Myxococcales bacterium
TTCAGGATTCGGCCCAGCAGTTGTAGATCGGAAGGTCTCCTCTGAAAGAGGGTCCGGCGAAGGGCGCGCACCATTCGCGAGACCAGGTCGCTTGTGGGGATGAATCGCCCGAACCAGTCCACCTCCTCCAGGTGGCGAATCCAGGCTGCCGGGCCGTATTCCTCGGTGGGCTCGTCACGGCCTCGAAAGGCCCGGATCATACCCCGAACCCATACGTAGACCGTGAAGAGACAGACCGTGGCCAGCACGGCGTAGATGGCCAAGAAAATCATATAGGGCCCCGCCCCCATTCCACCTTCGCTGCGGACGCCGCGAGAGCTCGCCGAGCGAGACTTCCTGGGCGATCGATTGGACAAGAAGTGGGACCACCGATCGCTGCCGGGGAGGGGATTCTCCACTCGCCTCGGCGTGTGAGCATAATCCAGCGGAAGGGACATCCCGAAGGGCCTGGCGATGAATTTCAGCACTCCGCTCAAGGCCCATGCCGAGATCACACCGGCGGCCACGATCAGCACTCCGAAGAAGGCGTAGGCGAAGTTGTCGGAGAAGTCGTCCAGGGAATTCGAAAAGATGGTATAGAAAGCGGCCAGCGCCATCATGGCCACGATCACTACCGGCCAGACGGCGCTGATATTGGCCATAAGTGCTACGAAGCGAAGGCCCGTTCTCTTCAGGCCGCGCTTTTTTTTCAGTCCGCGCAGCGCATCCAGATGGAGGGCATCGAAATCGTGGACCAACTCCCCGGCAGAGGTGACGCTGAGGCGGCAGGGAATTTCCTGGCGCATATGATCTAAAGCGGCCTCCATGACCACCGGAAGTTCGCTCAATTCCACGGCCAGCCCGGAGGCCGTCGCGGCGCGAATATCCCCGTCGTAACGGTCCAGGATCTTTTGCTCTGCTCGGCGTACTCTTTCGTTCCACTCCTTTTCGTCGCCTCGCTTCTTTCGACGCCGACGTACGAAGGTGGGCATCACCTCCCGACCCCAGCCCACCTGGCATTGGCGGTATTGCGCCAGCTTGCGCCCCAGCAGGTGGGCGATGACGAAGATGGCGGCAATGGCGAAAAGGGCGACGGGCCAGGGCATGGAGGGAATTCACCGGAGTTGAGGATTGCCATGTCGGTCCAGTTCCCCGGTCAAGCCGGGCGGGGGTATCGGGTATAACTCAAATCAAAAAAATTTGCTCCTATCCCCTCATCGGCTACTCTCCACCACGTCGAGAGCACAAACCCATGACTCCAGACCACGGACGGTCGATCATGACGCAACAAGCCTCAGTATTCGAAGATCGGCGACGCCGCCGATCGGAAGAACCCTCCACCGCCATCGCCTTACAGCTCGAACAGGTGGTCGATGATTTCGGCCTCCACTGCTGCATCATCGTCGACGCCGATGGCGAGTCGGTGGCCTCTTCGCCGCAGGCCACGTCGCCGCAGATGGAGGCATTTGCCGGGCTTTTGCCCGCCATCTGCACCGTCACCGGCCAGCGCGAAGACTACCTTCGACAGCTTCGCCGCGCCGGCTGGGACGTCGACGCCGACGAGCTGACGGGCTGCGTCTTCCGCGCCGGCGGACGGCGAATGTTCATCGGTGCCATCGGCGCCGAAGCGGTGATGAACGAGGTGGCCATCTTTCGAGCCATCACAGGAGCACGCAGGATTCACGGAAGCTAGTCCGGCTTTCGGCCCCGGTTGTTTCCCGGCCCCGGCCCTGGCCCTCGCCCCGGCCCGCATTTCTCCACTCCCAGACTGCGAGCAAGGGCAAGGACATGGGCAAGGGTTACTTCGGGCCAGGGACAGGACTAGGGCCAGGGCCAGGGATCGAGCATTCCAAGTTGTGGGCAACGTTGAGGCCCTGGCTTCGGCCATCGAACCAATATCCGTGACATTTAGTACGCACTTGCACATCCCGTGGGACCCGACATAATCGACGGACGTCCACCGTCCGTTTTCGATTCCCGTTGCCGGGCCCATTGCCTCCATGACCATCATCGATGACACCGGCGTTGCCGGCGGGCTGGGAAAGGGAGTCCGGCTTTCTTCTTCGGGCCTCGAGTTCGTCGAAGAGTTGGGCCGCGGAGCCTATGCCACGGTATATCGTGCGCTGCGCGGTGACGAGGAATACGCCGTCAAGGTGCTCAACTCCTCCAAGTCCTTTATGAGCGACGAGGAGGGCCTTCGGCGCCTGCGGCGCGAAGCGGGACTTCTGGCGCGCAGCGAACATCCGGGGCTGACCGAGATCTACGAGGTGGGTCGCGTCGACGGACGGCCCTATCTGGTGATGGATTACGTCAGCGGTATGACCCTTCGCCGCCATCTCGATCGGCAGGGACCGATGGCGGTGGAGGCTGTCCTGGAGCTGGCGGCCATCCTGGCCGGCGCGCTTTCCGTGGTGCACCGGCGCGGGATCGTCCACTGCGATATAAAGCCCGACAATATCATCTTCGACGCCCGAGCAAGGGCGCGATTGGTCGACTTCGGCCTCGCCACGACGTCCGGAACCTATCCCAGAGGGGACTTCTTTGCCGGAACTCTTCGCTACGCCGCGCCGGAGCAGTCGGGGTCGATTCATTGTCCCATCGACGAGCGAGCCGATCTATATTCACTGGGGATCGTATTATACGAATGCCTGACCGGAGCTCCGCCTTTCGATTCCGAGATGCCCGAGGAGCTGGCCCGAGCACACGTCGTAGAAGAAGTGCCGTCCGTAGACGAGGTACGCGCCGACGTACCGAAGGCGGTGGTCGAATTGGTCGCCCGGCTGGTGGAAAAAGATCCGGCCGATCGTTTCCGTGACGCCGAGGACTTGCTCGACGAGCTTCGCCGCATCTTCGATGAGGACGAGCGGTTTAAGTGTGACCGGGCGGTTTTGGAAGTACCTGCCGACGAGGGGTCGGCCTTCGTGGGTCGGCTCGGGCTTCTGGCCAGCCTGCGCCATCGATGGATGGAGGTCCACCGCTCGGGAAAGGGTGTCATCCTGGAGATTGTAGGAGAGGCGGGGATCGGAAAGCGAAGAATCCTTCAGGAGTTCTCGCGCCGACTTCCGAAGACGGCGCCGGTGCTGAGAGGGCGTTGCCGAAAGGGGCCAGATCTATCGGTCTTTCGCGCCCTCATCGCCGATCTGGTGAAGAGATACCCGGAAGAGGAAGTCCGAGAATTATTGTCGGGTAGCGACTTCGGTGGATTGTTGGCCCGGGCTTATCCGGCGCTCCGTCCCCTGATCGACGCCGGGGAGGAAGAGGGCGACGGTCCCACCGATTTGTTGCTCCACGCCACGGCAGATCTGATCATCACCTGGGCACGTCGCCAGGGCGCGGTGGTGATGTTGGTCGACGACTTCGAGGAGGCCGATCTGGCGACCCGCCGGGTATTTTTACGACTTCGAGCCGAACTTACAGAGATTCCTCTTCTCGTCGTCCTGGCCAGCCGCGAACGCACCGGATTGGGTGCCGTAGTGGAGGTGGCCCCTATGGACGAAGAGGACGTGGGGATGCTGCTGAGCGCCCATTTTCGAGGGCATCGCTTCGGGGCGGACTTCATCTCCAGGCTGTGGGATCAGAGCAGGGGTCTTCCCGTGCTGGTCGAGGAATACGTGCCATGGCTCATCGAGGAGGGAGTGGTCGAGCCTCATTGGGGGGATTGGAAGGTGGATATGGAGGCCTTGAATGCCCTATCCCTTCCCTCCGATATGGCATCCTATGTCGTGGGTAAGCTCGACGGTTTGTCCCCGTCGGTCTCAGAGATTCTGGAGACGGCGGCTGTGTTGGGTCGCCGCTTCGATTCCCAGACTGTGCAGGCCGTCTACGACGGAGCCGATGAAGAGGTGGCGACGGCGTTGATGGACGCCGTGGAGAAGCGGCTTCTCCGCCATCACGGGGGTGAGGAGTACCAATTCGTTCACGATGAAGTGTGGACGGCGCTTCGCGGCCCCTTAGATCTGAGCGCCGAAAAAGGGGAACGTCGAAGGGCGCTTCACCAGCGCATCGCCGAGTATCTCGACGGTGAAGAGGGCGAAAAACGGGCCTCGCCGGCGGCCCTGGCCCACCACTATGCGCGGGGAGAGGTGGAGAAGAATCCGCGGCGCGTCTACGAATTGAATTACGAGGTGGGACTGCGGGCACAGCGGCGCCGGGCCGACGCGCAGGCCCTGGAGTATTTCGAGTACGCCTCACAGGCTGTGCGCTACGCAGATATTGATCCCGACGCCGATTTCGAGATGGCCTTCGGCCAACTCTGCGCTCGTCAGGGACGTCTGGAGGAGGCGGCGGGCCATCTTCGGCGGGCACTTTCGCGCCTCGACGATCCCTTCAAGCGATGCCGGGTCCGGGAGCGACTGTCCTGGATATACCTGGCCAATTTCGAGCTCGATCTGGCCCGCCGGGAGCTGGACCGGGCTTTCGAGGAGCTCGACGAACCCCTGCCGGACTCACGTATCGCCCAGGTATTGCTGACCGCCGGCGATTGGCTCTCCTTTCAGTGGAAGCGCCTGTCGAAGAGGAGCCGCAAGAAGGAGGCGAACCACCATCGAGAGCGCAGCCGATGTCTGAGCGCCGCCTACGATCAGGCCGCCTATCTGGCCTATGTCGCCAACGACGACTTGCTGATGGCACAGGCCATGATTCGGCCTTTGCGTGGCGCCGAGGCGTTGGGGACGAGCCGAGAGGCCGTCGTCGCCTATTATAATTACGCCATTTTTTTGGCCGAGATCGGCCGGGGCCAGCGAGCGCGTCGCTTCGCCGATCGGGCCGTGGAGATGGCCGTCGATATCGGAGATCCCCGTCAGGAGGCAAGAGCCCGCCTCCATCGAGCCTGGGCCTATCACTTCGCCGGCTATCCCAGATTGGGAGCGCAATATGCAAGGCGCTGTCTGGAGGCCGACGGACAGTGGCTCGATCTGTTCGACTACCTCAACGGATGTATGGAGCTGGCCTGGAATCTGCTCATGCGCGGCTATTGTGTCGAGGCCCTGCAGTGGTTGGAGCGGGCGGATCGGCGCACCGAACAGGTCGACGGCGGGGGAAAGTTGATCGCCGGCCACGTCTATGCTCTGTCCTCCGCTTCCCTTCACACCATTTTGGGCGATGAAAAAAAGGGGCTACGGATTCTGGAGCAATACGATCGACAGAGTCAATCGCTGCCTTCGAATTGGACGCGTCGTGCCGAATTCTGGGCCCATCGGCTCCTCTCCGATCTGGAGCGCGGAGGGGAGGTAGAGCAGTCCATGGAGCAGGCACGGCGCGTCTATGGGGAGTTCGACGACCGGCCGGGAAGGCTCAATCTGCATTATCAGCACTACTACGTCTTTCGCGCCTACGGGGTGATGCGGCGGTGTGAAAAGGAGCATCGACGCCACGCACCGGTGGACGTAAAGGCCCTCGGTGAGGCCTTGCGAGAGCTGAGAAAGCAGTCGTCTCACCCCCTCATCGAAGCCCATCGCCATGTCGTGGAGGCCGCTCGTCATCGATGGATGGGAAGGTTGGACGCCGCCCGCGATCACCTTCGCCGGGCAGAGAAGCTGGCCAGCGACATCGACGCTCCCTGGGTGGACTTCGAGGTGGCCATGCAGATGGCGAGTCTGGCCCGGGCCTCAGGGGTGAGCGCGTCGGCGACGCGCTGGGCGCGAAAGGCCTATCTCATCGCCATGGACGGGGGCTGGCGAGAGCGATCGGAGCGCGTTCGTCAGGCCTTTCCTGACTGTGCGACCTCCGTGGCGGGGCTGCGCTCGCGGGGCTCCGGATTGTCGCGGCGCATGACCACCAGCGGCTACCGGGGGCATCGGTTGCACAACTATCTGGACGCCCTCTTCGAGATCGCCCGGGCCTCGATGTCCACCGTCGACCCGTCGATGCTGGCCGAAAGAGCGCTGGATATCGTGGTGGATCTTCTGGGCTGCGAGCGGGCTCTGCTCTTCGTGGGAGGGGAGCGCGGTTTGGAGCAGGTGGCTGCTCGCGACGCCGACGGACAGACCCTGGACCGAGACTGCGGCTATAGCCACACCGTCATCGATCATGTGTGGCATACCGGCGAATCGGTGGTCATCTCCGGCAGCGCCGAGGGCATGGCCTTCGGTTCCAAGAGCATCATCGCCCGCGACCTGAGGAGTGTGGCCGCCGTGGCGATATCTTTTCGCGACGAACTCTTCGGCGTTCTGTATCTGGACAGCACCCTGGCCAGGGGAGTCTTCGTCAGCGACGACCTCGATTTTCTGCGGGCCATCGCCACTCACGTCGCCATCGGCGTGGAGACGGCGCGCTCGGCACAAATGGAGGCCAATCTGGAGGCTGAGCGCCAGCGCCGCCGCCTGGCCGAGACCCTGCAGGCCCTCAATCAGGTGTTGTCGAGCACTCTGGACGAAGAGGAGGTGCTCGCCAGAGCGGTGGAGCAGCTTACGGAGCTCATCCCCTGCGACAAGGCCGCCGCTTTTCGGCGACGACGAAGGGGTTGGGACGTGGTGGCGACCGCCGGTTTTTCCGAGGACCCCGCTGCCCGGGTTCAGCAGCACTACGAAGCCAATCTCCTTCGCCTGACGGACCATCGGGAGCAGGCGGCGCGTCGAGACGAGGAGCGCTCGCGTCTGGTGGTCTCCTTCTTCGGACATCGGGAGGTCATCGGAGCCATGGTGCTCGAGCGCCGGCCGCCGGCTGGGTTCGACGACCGGGAGCTTCGGCTGGCGGCGACGGTGGCCGGCCAGGTGGGGATGGCTCAGGAGAACGCCCGGCTCTACGAAGAAGTCCACCAATTGGCCATGATCGATCCCCTTACGGAAGTCCCCAATCGCCGCCACTTCTTCGACGTCGCCTCCGACGTGGTGGAGCGCGCTCGAGAGGAGTCCATCCCCGTGGCGGCGGTGATGCTCGATATCGACCACTTCAAGGCCTTCAATGACACCCACGGTCACGCCGCAGCCGACGTGGTGTTGAGCATCGTCGCCCGCCGCTGCCGACGGGTCTTGCGCGACGAGGACCTCTTCGCACGCTACGGTGGCGAGGAGTTCGTCGCTCTTCTTCCGAATCGAACGGCCCAGGTGGCGGAAAAGATCGGCGGGCGGCTGCGCGCAGCCGTTGGCGATGAGCCCGTCGAGGTAGAGGGGGAGAAATTGAACGTCACCATCAGCGTCGGAGTCGCTCATAGCGACGAGATGGGCTCATTGTCCGAGCTCCTAAAAGAGGCCGACGACGCGCTGTACCGCGCAAAAGAGGAGGGTCGAAACCGGGTACGAATGGCGGTTGAAAACCTCAGTTGACCAGCCGCTGGATGCCCAGAATCCCGAAGGTCAGGCTCACTCCGTAAAAACCGAGGGGGACGAAGTCGGTGGCGTCCAATTGCTGGTTATTCGCCGACGAGGGCACCGTGTCCAGCGCCAGACCGCCGGCCAGAGCGGCGCCGCTGGCGGCGAGCCACATCCAGCCATCCGTGGAGTACTGGCGCCGAGGCGGGGCCTCGACGTGACCGATGGCCTCTTCTTCGGGCTCCTCGACCTCGGCGCCTCGAAGGGTCAGGCGCACCCGCGAGGTCTGCAAGGCGTCGATGCCCACCGTGGTCTCCGTGACCTGTTCTTCGTACTCCCCGCGCAGCTCGTAACGCCCCGGAAGAAGGGGACGGGGCTCGTCCTGGACGCACTCCTGAGGTCCCTCTTCGTCGATATATAAGGCGATCTCCGCCGGATCACAGGATATGTCCAGATAGCCCGGACAATTCTCGCGCATCTCGTCGCGATAGCGACCCACCGCCTCGGCCACCGCCTCGGCAGGAGGCGATTGCACCAGGGGAGCGTCGAAGACCTTCTCGTAATTATTCTCGGCCTCTTCGCAATTTCCCGCCCGTTGATGAGCTCGTCCCAGATTCGCCAGGGTGACGTTGGTCTGCCCCAGCCCCAGGGAGGCTTCGAAGAAGCTGATCGCACTTTCGTACTCGCCGGCCGACAGGGCCTCCAGACCCTGCTGGTTGAGCTCCAGTTGAGTCTCCGTGGGGCGGACGTACTCCTCGTCGGCCACGGCGGACGTAGCGGCGGCGGTGATTACGGCCATGGTGACGATGGCGATCGATTTTGACTTCATGAGCGTGGCCCTGGACTCTTATTGATATATTGGGTCGCATTCCGTTCGATGGATTGTCGGCAGAGAGGTCCTCGGAGTCAATCCCATTGAGGAGGTTACCCCGCGCCCCCTCCGAGCCGTCGCTCAGAACAGCGCTGAGCGACGGCCCACCTCCCCGACCCGGGCTCACGATTGATCACAAGTCGGTGATGGTTTTGTCCTATCGCGGCGAGGCGAATATCGGAGGGAAACAACGAAAACAACAAAGGGGAAAAAAATTAATCGGAAGTCGGAAATCGGAAATTGAAAAGCGGCGCGCGACGTCGGAGGGTTGATGTGATTTGTTGTCATCACCACCGACTTCGAAAAGCGAACTGCCTTCGAGCACCACTGACAGCGGCGATTGGTTCCTTCCGACTTCCGATTTCCGAATCCTCTTTTTCCTTTCTCATTTGTCGTTCGTCGTTGTGTATGATCGTCAGCCGACCCGGGGAGGGGACCATCGTGCCTTCGCTGCGCGGTGTGACCAGATCGCGAAAGGATGGTATCAATTGAAGCGGTCGATGATGGTTGATGGAAGGCATGCCGGGCCATGGGTGATCTAATTTCGAAAAAATCCAAAGGGAGCGGGGCCCTGGAAGTTGGCTACGTCCTGCAGGGTCGCTACGAGATTCGCGAAGAGCTGGGAAGTGGCGGCTTCGCCGTCGTCTACTCGGCCTTCGACAGCACCATCGAGCGCCAGGTGGCGATCAAGGTCCTCAACCTCAAGCTATTGAAGCGAGGTGAAGAGGAGACCGAGCAAATCCGCCGGCGTTTCTTGCGCGAGGCGAAGCTGGCGGCCCGAATCAATCACCCCAGCATCGTCGAGATCTACGATTACGGCCTACTCGACGACCAGAATCGACCCTATATCATCATGGAATTCTTGGAGGGCGATGATCTGGAGAAGATCCTCGAAGAAGAGGGAGCGATGGATCCGAGGCGGCTGATCCCTCTGTATTGCGACGCCCTTCATGCCCTCGATGCCGCCCATCAGGCGGGGATCATTCACAAAGACCTCAAGCCCGCCAATCTATTTTTTGCCGAGCGCGGAGGCCGCCGCGAGCGATTGAAGGTCGTCGACTTCGGTATCGCTCATATCGACGCCCCCGGAGAAGATCGCATCACCACCACCGGGACCATGACCGGCACCCCTCAATATATGCCGCCGGAATATCTGGAGGAACAGGAGGTGTCGCCACGCATCGACATCTACCAGATGGGATTGATCCTGGTCGAGGCCCTGTGTGGCGTCGCCGTCGTCGAGGACTCCACCCCCTATCAGGTCGCCATCGCCCATATGCGAAGGGAATTTCGGGTGCCCGAGGCGATCCTGGAGAGCCCTCTCGGTGAGATCTTCGAAAAGAGCACCGCCAGCGATCCCGACGAGCGCTACGCCAGGGCCGAGGAATTCGCCCGCTGTCTGGAGTCGGTGGACGACGAAGCCTGGGTCGAATTGGGACGAGCCCTGGGGAGCCTCGAGGCTCCGGCGAAAGAAAAAAACGACGCCGACGCCGAAGCGAAGAAAGAACGAGGTCGTCGAGAGCCGACGTTGGTCGACAAGCCCGACGTAAAAGCTTCGCCATCACCGAAGGCAAAGAACGCCAGAAAGACCGAATCCGTCTATGAGAAAAACGCCACCTTTCGGGAAGCCAAAGGAGCGAGGGTCACCGCCCCCGTGCCCGCCGAGAGAGGTCGACCATCCCAGAGGAAGCGGCGAACGGAGGCGCTCTCCGGAACTGGTCAGAGAAAGGGCGCCGCGACCACGTCGGCCCCCACCGATTGGACTTCCAGGCTCGTCATCGCCGTCGTCGCCGTCGCCTTGACGCTGGGCGCCGGCGTGATCGGGCTGGCCTTCTTCCAACTGAGCAGTGACGACGACGTCGAGCCACCGAGCGCAGTAGCGCAAGAGCAGCCCTCCGCCATCGATGAA
>SLPW01000010.1 GCA_007131755.1 Myxococcales bacterium
AGGGACGGGAAAAGGGAAAGAACCGGGGGGGGGGGCGGGGGCGGGGGAGGGGGGGGGGGGGAGGGGAGGGGGCGTGGGCGGGGGGCAGGGGCATGGGCGAGGGGGCGCTCGAGCCTTCAAAAGTGTTTATCTTCAGGATAGTTGAACCACGACGGCATCTATACGATCATGGCCCTCAACGGGTGGGGAGCCGTCGCCCCCCGTGGTCGGAACGAGAACCTGCGGGAATGCTGCGAACCATGCACGCACTATAAGTGGGCAACTTTTCTCGACGAACGAGCCTCGATGATGAGCGAACCGACGTGGACACACTTCGATGATGGGGGGAGGGCGTCACTGCTGCGCGATCGCTTCGAGGTGGGACAAAAGCTCGGTGAAGGTGGTCAGGGAAAGACCTACCGCGGAGTGGATCACCACACCGGCAACGCGGTGGCCATCAAGGAGTTGGGCCTCGACTTCGCCGAAAACTGGAAGGCCATCGAACTCTTCGAGCGAGAGGGCGAGGCCCTGAGAAATCTCGACCATCCGTCGATCCCCTCCTACGTGGACGCCTTCCATATCGAAGAGGGTGACGGCACGGTGCGCTTTTTCCTCGTCCAGGAGTACGTACAGGGCAAGACCTTTCAGGAACTCATCGACGAGGGTGAGCCCATCTCCACGGAGGATGCAATCTCGTTCGTCGAGCGCGTCCTCGACATTCTGGAGTATCTACACGGGCTTCATCCGCCGGTAATCCACCGCGACATCAAGCCCTCGAACCTGATGCTTCGTCCCGATGGGACCATCGCCCTCATCGACTTCGGCGCCGTACAGGTGGTGGGCCCTCATACCCTTATGGGATCCACCGTGGTCGGCACCACGGGATACGTCGCACCGGAACAGCTCGCCGGGCGCACAGTGCCCGCAAGCGATCTCTACGCCCTGGGGGCGACGGCGATCCACCTGATGACCCACATCCATCCCGCCGAACTTCCCGTCAAGCGGATGCGCCTCCAGTTCGAGAAATATATCGTCGAGGCTCCTCCGCAGCTCGTCACCTTCTTGCGCGGCGCCATCGAGCCCGTGGTAGAAGACCGGATCCGCACCATTCGACAGGCCCGGGCCGTACTGCGCGGCGACGGAGGCGATTATCTGCCGGCCGTCACCACCTCCGGCCCTCCCGCCGTGGTGAACAAGCCGGTGGGCACCCGTATCCGCATCGAAGAAAAGGGGAAGAATCTGGAGGTCTGGCTTCCCGCATCGCGCCGCTATCGCCTCGTCTACGCCGCCGCCGCCGTTCTCCTCCTCGCCGGCCTCGGGGCGGCCATCCCGGCGGTGAGCACGGAGACCATCCCCATACTCATGGCGGCGTTCTGTGCCCTTCTCATCATCGGCCAGATCTTCATCGCTCCCACCCGACTGGTGCTCGGTCCGGACACCTTTGCGCTCAACCGCCACACCCTCAACGGGGCTCACCGTGGGTGGACCGAAGATCTCGCCGATATCGAGATCCGCGACGCCGGTGAAGAGAAATTTCTGATGATTATCCCCGTACCCGCTCATATGGTTCTGATGGAAGGGGTCTACCCGTTGCACTTCGGGTTTGGCCTGACTCCGGTGGAGCGCCGATGGGTGCAGGGTGTGGTACGACGGAGACTTCGATGACGCAGGACGAAGTACCGGAATCTTCGAAAGAGACGGAGGACGCACAGCCCGAATCCTGGTCCATTCTGATCGGGATCGTCTTTGGAGGCATCTTCTTACTCCTCCTGGAGATCGGGTGGACCCTGAACTCCGGAGTGCACCACCACGTCTTCGTCTCCAAGCCCTTTTATTTCGCCTCCCTGGTGGCCATGACCTTCGGCCTGTGGCTATTGCATGCCCTGCCGGCCTGGGGCCTCTACGAATTGGGACGGCGTTATATCGCCCGCAGAGAGGTGTTGCTGCCGGCGGCGGCGGCCATCTTCGGGGTCTCCATCCAGCAGACCCTGTTGATGGGCGACGGAATCGGCGCCCACCCGAAGTTCTTGATGATCCGCGTCGGCTTCCTCATCGGTTTTCCCCTGCTCTTTGCCTTCCTCACCTGGCTCTTGATCACCCCTCGGCTCGAGATCCTCTTTCGCTACCGAATGGCCTCCGGCGGACTGGTGCTCTCCGTTGCCTTCAACCTCATGGTTTTCATCGACTATCAGCAATTTCACGGACATCTGGCAGCCTTCAACGCCGCTGTATTCGTGTGCATGATGATGCCTCTTTGGCGACGCCCCTTCATGCGCCGAGTCACCATCGCCGTCGCCGCCTTGGTGGCGCTGACCACGGCCTTCGTGATCCCCGACCAGGAGCAGGCCCGCACCCACGTGCAGCGCTTCTCCCACATCCCCGCCTCCCTCGGAAACGGCCTCCCCCTGGGCCCCTTCGTCCAGATCCAACCAGACCGACTCTTCGAGGTGCAGCGCGCTGCCTCTCCCGAACTCCAGCAATATTACGAGACCTTCTTCGAGCAGGAGGGAAAATTCGAGGCCACCGATCCCCGGGGAGACAACGTCCTATTCATCGTCGTGGAGTCTGTGCGCGCCGACTATTGGGACGATCCGGAGCTGACGCCTCGGTTCCACGAATGGAAGGATCAGGGCATCCACATCCCCCGTGGCATCGCCAACTATCCGGCCACCCCCCTGGCCTATGGCGCGATGTTCACCGCCCAACCCCCGTCGGTGGTCGCCCAGACACCCTATTGGGGTCAAAACCGCCTCTTCGACCGCATCAAACAAGACTTCGACCATCTCTTCTTCACGCGCCCCGATATTAGCTGGTTCGAACACACGGCGATCACCGATTTCTTCGTTCCCCGCAGCGGTGAGATCAACGCTCACCAAACGGGACCGCAGGGGCTGACCTATCTGCGCGAGAATATCTCGCAACTCGAAGACGGAGAGTCCTTCTTTTCATGGGTCCACCTCTACGAACCCCACAGCCCCTACGAAGCCCGCGAGCCCTGGGTCGACGGGGCCGACGACGATATGTCGAAATACCGCTCCGAGATCGCCTACACCGACCATCACCTCGGCGAATTCATGGAGTGGTTCTTCGAACAGCCCCTGGCGGAAGATACGCTGGTGATCCTGGTCGCAGACCACGGCCAGGGGATGGGAGAGGAGATCTTCGGCGAGGAGTTCTGGGGACACCACGTCCACGTTCACAACGTGGTCTCCAACGTCCCCATGTTCTTCGCCGGCCCCGATCTACCTCGGGGAAAGAGAGATGAAGATCTGGGGGTAATGCAGCTCGACATGATGCCCACCATCTACGACTTCACCGGCCACGCGCTGCCAGAGGAGATGGTCCCCCAGGGAAATTCCGTCTATCACCTGCTCGAAGAGCGCCCCGATCGCCCCATGGTTACAGAGGCGTTCAGCATTCGCGGCGGTCAATTCTTCGATTTCGTCGCCAACGCCCAGGAGGGGGGCGACGTCGACGAACTTCGCCGTGAATTCCACCGCATCTCCACCGACGGTCAGCGCTACTCCCCGAAGATCGCCCTGCAATATGGCGACCATAAGATCGTCTACGACCGCCTCTTGCAGCGAAGCTGGGTCTACAATATCGCCGAGGACCCACAGGAGCGACGCAATCTGGTCGACGAAGACCCGGAGATCGCCGAAAAAATGAAGCGCCGCCTCTCCATCTGGAACGATCTACAAGGCGAGGTGGTACGACAGCTCGATGAGTTGTTGGTGCATTGAAGGTCATTCGTACTCGGCCTGTAACATAAGGAGATATGGGGATGGAGGAGATGGCTCATGATTGATCATATCTTGCGTTTGCTCTGGTTTTGTTGGCCCGAGAACAGAGAACCTTGGTGCGATGCCATCCCTGGCATCGTCGTCGCAATACCCCGCCATATCTGGCGATGCCAGGGATGGCATCGCTCCATCACGTGGTGGGTTGAAGCCTCGTATCACGGCAACGATGAACATTTCGGGGCACTGGCTTATCCCGTTGGTTTTATTAACGAACAAAAGGGGTTATTACGCCATGAGCACAAGGCGTTGTACGGAGATGTGTCGAATCATGAGATCCCCATATCCCCATCACCCCCAGCATCTCCCCTGCTTTTTCGACGTAGCCGTTCTCAAGAGCACCCCGGTTTTCGAAGTAACTCTGCTTTAGAAAATTCAACCGACGGCGTGGAGATGCGGCGAATCCCGCCGTCCCATCACCACCTCGTGCATGGTCACGGAGCGCAGACGCTGGAGACGTTGCCAACCGGCGAAGCGTTCGAGGAGTCGGCGTAGCTCGTCGAGTTCGTCGTCCAGGCCGGCGGAGAAGTCCTGCAGACGCCACCACAGATGGAAGATCCCCCCGTTGTGAGCGGCGCTGTCCACCTCGCGGAAGATACGCCGGCGCCGAAGGGACATCAGCCAACGTGAATGGCCAGCCATCGGTTGCAGGCGGCGCGTGGCGGCGACGTTGACCGGTCTCTGTACCGCCGAGGTCTCATCGAGCACACATCGGCTTCCCGTAAGGGGAACCACCGCATCGAGACGGCTCGCAAGGCGGCGAATCCCCTGGGTCACTCTCCCGCCGTCGTCGCTATCCTCCAGCCCGTAGGGCCATATATGCGGCCGCCCTCGAAAGGCGGTAATTCCCGCCCTTCGGCACGTCGATAGATAGGCGCGGCGGACCCGATTTTCGGGAAATACGAGACTTCGAAGGATGATGCCCCTCCTTCGAGCGACGCTGATCGCCGCGTGAAGATCGGCGGCGAAATCCTCCTCATCCTGACCGTCGTCGAAGCAATCGAAATTCGAGAAGGTTCGCGAAGCCACCTCCTGGCCCGGACACTCGGCGATCTGATCGATGAGCGACGGCGCGTAATGATGGGGATCGTCGACCTCGGATTCCCCGATGGAGGCAAGGCGCGAGTAGGCAGAGTGTTCGCTATTTTGATAGGCCGGAAGGCGAGTGGGCAGGTTCTCCAGGATCTCGTCCTTGGAGCGGCAGAACAAAAATCCCAGGGCCGCCCAGGTGGCGCGCACTCCGTACTCCGTGAAGAGTTGGAGGAGGATGGGGACTGCGCGGCGGGCGTCCAGAAGGGATTCAACTGTCGATTCTGCCCGATGGGCGTCTTTCGCCCAGGCCAGCTCCAGATCGATGGAGATCACCATTCTTCCCGGAGGACGCTTCATGGCCACTCATATCCCCCAGACACGCGTCATATGCTCCAGATACCACTCCACGGTACGCCGCAGGGCTTCCTGAAAGCGAATTTGTGGCCTCCACCCCAACTCGCGCCGAATGCGGCTGGCGTCGATGGCATAGCGTCGGTCGTGGCCCGGACGGTCGGCGACGAAGCGCACCAGCCGGCGCGAGTGGCCCTGCGGGCGCGCCAGGACCTCGTCGACCCGATCGCAGATGGCGTATACCAACTCCAGATTCGTCCACTGGTTGTCGGCACCGATATTATAATTTCGCCCCCTCCTGCCCTCTTCGAAGACCTTGACCAGCGCCCGGCAGTGGTCGTCGACGTAGAGCCAATCGCGCACATGGCCTCCGTCGCCGTAGACGGGAACATGCTGCTCGTCGCGAAGGGCGCTGATGACGACGGGGATGAGCTTTTCCGGATATTGATAGGGCCCGAAATTATTGGAGCAATTGGTGATCACAACGTCGAGACCGTAGGTACGATGGTAGGCCTGGACGAGGTGATCGCTGGCGGCCTTGGTAGCCGAATAGGGGCTGCTGGGATCGTAGGGAGTGCTCTCTCTGAAGGCTTGGCCCGGCTCTTCGATGCTTCCGTAGACCTCGTCGGTGGAGACGTGAACGAAACGCCCCCCTCGATTCTTGTCGCCCCAGTGACGCCGGGCACATTCCAGAAGGGTGAAGGTTCCCACCACGTTGGAGTGTACGAATTCGTCGGGCCTTTCAATGGAGCGGTCCACGTGGGTTTCGGCGGCCAGATGAAAGAGCCCATCGAAGGCCGACCGGGAGAAAAGGCCCTCCATGGCCTCCCGGTCGGCAATATCGGCGACGACCAGCTCCACCTCGTCGTCGTCCATCACCTCCTCCAGATAGCGGTGATTTCCGGCGTAGGTGAGTCGATCGACGACGGTCACCCGCCATTGCGGGCGACGGTGGCGGAGCCACCGCACCAGATTGGCGCCGATAAATCCGGCGCCACCGGTCACCAGTACGTGTTTGGCATCCATGCTGTCCCCTACCGGTGAAAGTCGCCGCGATGGGCTTCGTCCCCCCGTTCCGGTGATGATCCTTCCCCCAACTCGCCGACGGAAACTACAAGGTCGCCGACGAAGAATCACCACCGGAACGCGGAGGCGAAGCCGTGGTTAACGGCCTGTTCATCGTTGTTGTGCACCCCTGACGTACGGCGCCGGCGGTGATCCTCCCCCCTGTCGGGTCGTGACGAGCGTACTCGTAACGACCAAAGATCACCGCCGGCGCCGAGCATCAGGCGCTGGAGCGCCGCGCAACCTCCTGCGCGCGACTTGCCGGCTTCACATGCGACTTCTGTCGGGCCAGCGCCTCCAACAACTCCACATATCTGTCGATGACGGCCTCCACCGAGTAGTGGCGCTCCACCCTCTTTCTTCCGGCGCGCCCCATGCGCACTCGCATCTGATCGTCGACCAAAAGGCGTCGAAGAGCCTCGTCGAACTGCGCGACGTCCTCGGCGAGCAGGCCGCACTCTTGTCCCTGCAGAATCTGGTTGTTGGCTCCCACCGCCGAGGCCACCACGGGGATCCCCACCGCCATGTACTGGATGGCCTTGAAGCCACACTTTCCACGGGTGATCTCGTTGTCCACAAGGGGCATCAACCCGATGTCGAAGCTCTGCAACAACTCCACTTCCTCTTCGGGACTCCACAGCCGCTGCTCGACCCCGTCTACGCCCTGCAGCGGTGCAAAGGGGCGGCTTGAGACCAGACGAATCCGCACCTCATCGTCGTCGTCGACAATTCGGCGAAGAAGGGGGACCACCATCTTCAGGCTGTCGAAATTGCTGGGCGTTCCCATCCACCCCACCACCACCTGGCCGTCGTCGACGGCCGGCGAGGCACAGGGGCGATAGATCTCGGTGTCCACCACGGTGGGGATGACGGACGTCGGGGCCAGATGACGGGTCCTTCGAGCCAGATTGTCGTTTCCACACACCACATGGGCCGAGCGCTCGACGATGGCCTGAAAGGCCCGCAGCTTTCGGGCGTCGATCTGGCCGGCGGCGTCGGTGAAGATGGCGTCGTCCACATCGAAGAGAAGGCGCGAATTTCGCAGGCTGGCCAGTCGCTCGGCCAGCGCGCTGTAAGGAAGGGCCGGCCGCTGCACCACCACCACGTCGAAGCGGTGGGCGTCGGCCAGATAGCCAAAGCGCTTGAGCCGGCAGGCCAGCTTGTACAGCGGCCCCAGCCGGGTCTGAGACCAGCGGTTGTAGCCGTCGCCGTAGGCCGGGCGCACCACACAGTCCACGCCCCGCCGTTGGAGATGAGGCACCAGTTGATGGACCCGAAACCGCGACGCCGGCACGGTGGTCCCCTCCGTCAAAAATAGGGCGCGCAGCCGGGCGGGAGACCTCTCGGCATTGAGGATCTCGTCGTAGAGCTCCAGATAGCGCTGCGTGCCCTGTTCCAGCCCGAAATGACGCCGGGTGCGCCAGCGCGCTCCCCACAGGGTGTGCACACATCTGGGGGTGCGCGCCATCTGCGCCGCCGCCTGTCGAAGCTGTTGTTCGTCGAGCCCGTCCAACACCATGCCGCTTGCGGCGTGCTCCACCCAGCGCCGCACCTCCGGATGCTCTCCGCGGTAGACCGGGCGCACCCCGGTGGCGAAGAATTCGGCCAGCTTGGTGGGCATCGCCCCCACATAGGCCCTCTGGTCGGCCGTCTCGCTTCGAATCAACAGCCCCCAGTCCATCTTCTGATAATAGGCCGGCATCTCGTCGTGGGTGGCCGTGGTCACCGTATAGGTCTCGGGGGGAAGGCGCAGCCCCTTTAGATGCTTCAGCAATGCCGGGGGATCTCGGGTCAGGCACAACAGGTGGGCGTCGGGCCGGCGGGCCAGAAGGTGATCGAAGAGTCGAAGAGACGCTCCGATCGCATAGGCCTCATTGACCGACCCCACATATCCCACCACCACCGAGGCATCGAGCTTCGACGCCTCCTGCTCCGAGATCCCCGCAGCATTGCCGGGCCCCCCCAGGCCAAATTCGCCGTAGTCCACGCAGGTGGGAATGACCCGCACCGGTCTGCGTCGGTCCCACGGACTTGAAGATTGTCTTCTTCGAACCTGTCGCGCCGCCTCCTCGGTGAGCATCACCACCGCCGCGGCGTCGTCGTATAAATTCTTCTCCCACAGCCGGGCTCCTTTTCTTCGAAGGGGCCCGCAAAACCATCTTCCCTGCTCGATTCGCTCGTCCACCCAGAACCCCCGGGTGTCGAAGAGATAGGGGATCTGTCTTCGCCGCCACACCCTTCGGGCCACCGACGCCGCCACATAGCTCCTTGCGTGGAGCAGATCGGCTCCCTTCTCGCGGACCACCTCGTCGACCAGGGCCTGCATGCGGGCCAGGTTTCGGCCCACATCCCAGGCCCCTCTTCCCTCGCTGTACCGGTCGTGTCGCCACAGAATCTGGCTTGCGCGCAGCTCGTCGACCAACCCCTGCACCCTGTGGGCGTCGGCCAGATCCCGGCCTCGCTCCAGGCTGCAGATCGTAAACCGATGGGCCTTCTTGTCGGCCAGCCTCTTGACCACCCTCACCACCTGGGAGTGGCCCAGAGGCGATAGAAGCCCGTCAAAGCTCAGGTATACAATATGTGCTCTGGCGCTCACGTCCCGTTCGTCCCCGTGGGTAGATACGACCCCAATCATGGAAATTCGAACCATCGTCACTGTCGGTCGCCCGTCCCTCACACATTACGGGCTGGCACAGGACCGTCGTTATCCTTCGGCCCGGCCCCACTGCTTCTGCTGACTGCTCACAGAGAACGTGATCGCTTTTTCGAAGAGTTCAAATAAAAAACTGAATTCTTCCCAGTGGCTTAGCCTCTCCCCGGCGCCCCCACAACGGGCTACGCCTGATGCCGTTTGGTGCCTACGTTATTAGGCGGCAAATTCCTATTTTGCGGGGGAACTCCGTTCCATGGATCTGGTGCGCCAATTGTGGTCGCTCTTCGACGCTCGTCAGCGCCGTCTTGCCTGTGGCCTCTTCGCGCTGATGCTGCTGGGCGCCGGCTTCGAGGCCCTCGGCATCGGCCTCATCATGCCCTTTATCGCCCTGGTGGGTCAGCCCCACTCGGTGTGGGAGATGCCCCTGCTTCCCTCGCTGTTGGACGCCTTCGGAGTGGACAGCCCGTCGGGGATCGTCATCTTCGCAGGCCTCGGCCTTCTCGGTGTCTATCTGGTCAAAAATCTATTCTTGGCCCTGATGTACTACGCACAATTTCGCTTCGCCTTCTCCAATCAGGTCCGCCTGTCCCGAAGGCTCTTCGACGCCTATCTCAACAGCCCCTACTCCTTTCACCTTCACCGAAATAGCGCCCAGCTTCTTCGAAACGTCAACGAAGAAGTGCGCATGACCTTTACGAACGTGCTCATCCCCTTTCTCCAGCTCGGCGTGGAGCTTTCGGTGGTGATCGTCATCGCCTGTCTGCTGGTGGCCGTCGAGCCCGTGGTGGCCCCGGTGGCGATCGTGACCTTCGGGCTGGTGAGCTTTGCCTTTTATCGCTCCATTCGCCGAAAGACCACCGAATTGGGACAGGCGCAACAGCACCACAACGGGCTGATGATCCAGTGGGTCCACCAGGGGCTGGGTGGCATCAAGGAGGCCAAGGTCGCCGGATGTGAGGACTATTTTCTGGATCGCTACCACGACAGCAGTCAGGCCTACGCACAGGCCGTGCGCTATCACCGCTTCGTCAAGGAGATGCCGCGAAACGTCATCGAGACCGTGGGCCTGGGGGGCATGATCCTGGTGGTGGTGCTGCTCGTGGCCCGGGGACAGGATATGAGCG
>SLPW01000384.1 GCA_007131755.1 Myxococcales bacterium
CCGGAGGGAAATGGTTGCCCAAACGTGATTTGCCGACGCGAAGCAAAATCGGGCCAGGGCCAGGGACCGGGCCGGGGCCAGGGGGGCGACCACATTGAGTAATACAACCGATCAAGGTGGACCACACACGGTAATGGGTAGTGGGTATTGAGAGCGGGTAATGGGTGGTGGGTATTAAGAGCGGGTGGTGGGTAATGGGTGGTGGGTATTGGGAGCGGGTAATGGGTAATGGGTGGTGGGTATTGGGAGCGGGTAATGGGTGGTGGGTGGGTATTGGGAGCGGGTGGTGGGTGGTGAGGTCCTTAGCTTGGACCGGCTGTTCTGTAGTGATTCTTGAGAAGCGAGGGGGCGTGGTTAGCTTGGCCAGACTCCATCAGTACGGGTGTGAAGCAGCGGGAACGGGGTGAAGCTGCACAATCGAAAGACAAGCGGGAGTGGACGTCATGACACACAGCGTAAGCGGCGGGGTGTCGACGCCGGCGAGGGGGAAATTGGCGGTGTTGATGCCCGGGATGGGGGCGGTGGCGACGACGTTTATGGCCGGCGTGGAGGCGATCCGTCTTGGGATGGCTGCGCCCGTGGGCAGCGTCAGTCAGCAGGCGGTGATGGAGATGGCCGACGGGACGGTGGGCATCGGAGCGGTGTTGGGTCTTGCGAAGTTGGAGGAATTGGAGTTTGGGGGATGGGATATCTACGAGGGAACGACCTTCGACGCCGCACGGGCAGCCAGGGTATTATCGCCAGAGCACCTGGAGGCGGTGCGGCCAGCCTTGGAGGCAGTCACGCCCATGAAGGCCGTATTCGACCGGCGATTCGTCAGGAATCTGGAGGGTCCGAATGTCAAAGGGGATGGAGAAAAGCGTCGACTCGTAGAGGCTCTGCGGGCCGATATTCGCCGGTTTATGGACACCCGCGGCTGCGATCGGGCGGTGGCGATCTGGTGTGGATCGACGGAGACCTACGTGGCGCCGTCGCCGGTCCACGCCGATCTTGGGGCGCTGGAGAAGGGGTTGGACGAAGACGACGAGTACATCAGTCCCAGCATGATGTACGCCTACGCCTGTTTGAAGGAAGGGGTGCCCTATGCCAACGGGGCGCCGAATCTGACGCTTGATTGTGGGGCGTTGGTCGAGCTTGCCGAGCGCGAAGGGGTGGCCGTGGCGGGAAAAGATCTCAAGACGGGCCAGACCTTGCTCAAGACCATCGTGGCTCCGGGGCTGGCGTCTCGCCATCTGGGAGTGAACGGGTGGTATTCGACGAATATCCTCGGAAATCGCGACGGGGCGGTCCTCGACGATCCGCAGAGCTTCAAGACCAAGGAGGAGAGTAAGCTGTCGGTGTTGGGATCGATTTTGGACGCCGAGCAGCACCCGGACTTATACGACGATCTGACCCACCAGGTGCGCATCGATTATTATCCGCCGCGGGGAGACAACAAGGAGGGGTGGGATAATATCGATATCTTCGGATGGATGGGATACCCGATGCAGATCAAGGTCAATTTTCTGTGCCGTGACTCCATCTTGGCCGCACCGCTGGTGCTGGATCTGGCGCTATTCTTAGACGCTGCGCAGCGGGCGGGGAAGAGCGGGGTTCAGGATTGGCTGTCTTTTTTCTTCAAATGCCCCCAGGCCTGTGACGGGGAGGTGCCGGTGCACGATTTATTCGAGCAGCGACGCCGGTTGTACGACGGGGTGATGCAGTTGGCCTCGGCCCTTGATTGACACGCCTAGAATAGCACCGCTACTCTCGCCACCAGGTATGGAAGTTGATATTCAGGCCCCCTGTGGGTGTGTCCTCAATAAAATCGAGGTAGACATGGAAGTGTTGATCGTGGTGGCGGTGATCTTCGCCGTGGTGGTGATCGGAGTGGGAGTATTCATCGGCGGCATTTACAACCGGTTGGTCAAGCTGCGCAACCGCTTCAAGAATGCCTTTGCGCAGATCGACGTCCAATTGAAGCGTCGCTACGACCTGATTCCGAACCTGGTGGAGACGGCGAAGGGATTCATGGAGCACGAACGGGAGACGCTGGAGGCGGTCATACAGGCCAGAAATCAGGCCCAGCAGGCCAGAAAGCAGGTGGCTCAGGACCCGGCCGACCCCGGTGCGGTCAAGAATCTGATGGGGGCGGAGGCGATGTTGACCGGATCTCTTGGCAATCTCTTTGCCCTGTCGGAGTCCTATCCGGAGCTGAAGGCGGACTCGACGATGAATAATCTGATGGAGGAATTGACGTCGACGGAGAATAAGATCGCCTTTGCCCGTCAGGCCTATAATGACGCCGTCACCCGGTATAACACGGCCCGTGAGAGCTTTCCGGCGGTGGTCTTCGCCCCGATGATGGGCTTTCAGGAGGCGGTACTCTTCGAGATCGAGAATCCCGAAGAGCGAGAGGCGGTCAAGGTGTCGTTTACGTAAGTCTTTTGTGAGGTGTAGTGGTGGCTGACGGGGCGACGACCGACTTCTTCCAACGACAGGACGACGCACGGCGAAATACGGGGAGGCTGCTCTTTTTGTTCGGCCTCGCCATTTTCGTGTTGTCCGTGGGGACCTACGTGGCCATCGGCGCCATCTGGGTGGGCTTCGATCCACAGACGGCGCCGTTGTTGGAGGGGGGCCAGTTGCAGATGTTTGATGTGGGGCTGGCGATTGCGGCTCTTCTGGGCACGGGGGTGTTCATCTTTTTGGGGAGTATGTTCAAGACGTCGAATCTCAAAAAGGGAGGAAGCGCCGTGGCGGAGACGCTGGGGGGAACGGAGGTCGATTCGTCGGCCAAAGATCCCCAGATACGGCGTCTGGTCAACGTGGTGGAGGAGATGTCACTGGCCTCCGGGGTGCCGGTGCCGCGGATTTACGTGTTGAAAAACGAGCCGGGGATCAACGCCTTTGCTGCCGGATATTCGACGAATGATGCCGCGGTGGCGGTCACACAGGGGGCCCTCGATCAGCTTACGCGCGATGAGCTGCAGGGAGTCATTGCTCACGAATTCAGCCATATCCTCAACGGGGATATGCGGCTCAATATCCAGTTGATCGGTGTGATCCACGGAATCTTGCTGATGTATCTGACGGGGCGAGTGATGTTGCGGCTGTTGTTCAGCGGCGGCAGCCGCCGCAGCGGTCGACGCTCCAGGGGAGGCGGAGGCGGTGGAGGAGGAGCGATCGCCGCCTTTGCGCTGGCGGGAGCGGTGCTGGCCCTGTTCGGACTGGGAGGCCTGTTGTGCGGTCGCATGATCAAGAGCGCCGTATCGCGCCAGCGAGAGTATCTGGCCGACGCAGCGGCGGTGCAGTTTACGCGCAACCCCGACGGCTTGGCGGGAGCGCTCAAGAAGATCGGCGGGTATAGCCACGGTTCGAGACTTCAGGCCACAGAGGCCGAGGAAGTCAGCCATATGTGCTTTGGTCGGGTCAAGCGAAAGTGGAACGCCTCTTCCTGGTTCTCCACACATCCGCCCCTGGAAAAGCGCATCCGGGCCATCGATCCCTCCTTCGACGGAACCTACGAGGTCATCAAGGGGCCTTCGAAACAGAGGCGTGTGGCCCTGGATACCAGTCGGGTCGACGTAGACCGGGCCCGGGCCCTTGCCGGGGGATCGGATTCGTCGTCGGGCGCTCAGGGCTCGATGATGGCACAGGGGGCGGCGGTGGCGGCCATGGCCTCGGCCTCCGGGCCTCGGCGCCAAATGGAATTCGACGTGGACGTCGATGAGGTGGTGGAATCGGTGGGCACGGTTTCACCGGATCGGCTCACCTATTGTGCGTCGCTGCTCAAAGAGATCCCCGAGCCATTGATGGAGGCTCGAAGTAATCTGATGGGAGCGATGGCCGTGGTATATACCCTGCTCCTCGATGAGGACGCAGAAGAGCGCAAGAAGCAGTCCCGGTTGCTCAAGAAATACGCCCAGCCGGGGATCGTCGAGGAGGCCAAGCGGTTATGGCCCGCCGTGGGTGAGCTCAATCCCGAACTACGGCTTCCGTTGGTGGATCTATTGATGCCCACTCTTCGCAGAATGACGGCTTCCCAATTTCAAGCCTTTTCGGCCATGGTGGACCGGCTGATCTGGGCGGACGACAAGGTGATTCTGGAGGAGTTCGTCTTGGAGAAGGTGGTGTTGCATCATCTGGAGGTGGCGCTACACGACGCAAGCCGTAAGGTGGTCCAATTTCATTCCTGGGCGGCCCTGACCCGAGATGTGGAAAATGTATTGTCCTGCCTTGCTCACGTGGGACACGACAGCGAAGGGGCGGCGCGTACCTCCTTTGCTGAGGGGCTGAGCAAACTTCCTCCGAAGATCGGAAATCGCCTCGAGTATCGGCCCCCCGAGGCGTGGACCTTCTCCAATATCAGCGCTTCGCTGGATCGACTCTCCGTGTCTTCGCCGATGATCAAGAAGAAGGTCGTCGAGGCCTGCGCCTATTGCGTCATGGGCGATGGGGAGGTGGTCGTCGAGGAGGCGGAGATGTTGCGCGCCATCTGTGAGTCGCTGGACGTTCCCCTTCCGCCGTTCATTCCAAAGGCTGCCCAGAGGGCGTAGGAGGCCGGGGGAGTTGCAGGCTTGCTCAACGCTTCTTACCGTCACTGCGCGCGAAGCCGCTGTACGCAGAGCGCGGAGTCGCGGAGCGCGAAAAGTGAGCGCTGGGACGCGGAGCCGCGATAGAGCCCACGGAGTCTCTGCTGAGTACGCGGAATAACAGCTCGACGTTGGTTGCCTGGCGAGGGATTGTGTTCCTGTCGACCCTACGGGGTGCATGGCGAGACTGCCGATGGCCGGGAGACCATCGTCTCCGAAAAAACATGGATCGTCCCGGAGACGATAGGGTCCTCCCTATCGGCAGTAGGCAGTTTGCGAAACAGCGCTCCCTGGCATGAAACCACTCTCCATGGAAACCAGCACAACCCGTCGAAGCTGTTTGCCGCGCTTTCGTGACGCTTCGTGAGCTTTGCCGCGCCTCCGCGTGTCAGGGCTCTTCTTTCGCGAGGCAGCGCTCCCTATACAGCGCTGAGCGAGCCGGAGGAGCTGTCGGAGCGCGCCCCCGGGGGTTGAACGGGGAGTGCAACTGCTTAGCTTGGGGCTCGATGATGTCGGGGAGCGGGTACACCACGGGTATGTCCGCTCCAGAGCCCATAACGGTGAGGTTGGCGACCACGTACCACGTAGTCACGGGAGGCAAGAGATGAGCGAACGAGATGTAGACAAGGCGACACTTCTGGAGGGACTGAACGAAGACCTGGCGCACGAATACCAGGCGATCATGATGTATAATACCTATGCCGCCGCCGTTTCGGGGGTGCATCGAAACGAGCTGAAGAAGTTCTTTTTGGATGAGGTGGCCGACGAGTTTACGCACGCCCAATTTCTGGCCGACAAGATCACCGCCCTCGGGGGCCGGCCGGTGACGTCGGCGCCGGAGGTGGAGTATACGACGAATGCCCGCGAGATGGTGGAGAACGTCGCCCGGGCCGAAGCGGAGACCATCGAGCGCTATGTCAAGCGCATGAAGCAGGCTGCTGCCTTTGGCGACTACGGGCTGGAGACGAAGCTCGGCGATATCATCGCCGATGAGACGACGCACAAAGAAGAGGCGGAGAAGCTCTTGCAGGGCAAGTGGGAGCATTGATCGCCGGGCTCCTTTTGCGACATGCAGCCAGGGGGGATCGATCGACGGTTGCCGACTTCTGGATGCTGCCTACAATAGGCCCGATTTGAATTGGGAAAAGTCCTGTATGGGACGGAAGTGGATTGTGACAGGCATCCAGGAGTGAGCGATGAGTGAGGCGAAGGAGACGCGACAATTCGAAGCGGAGGTGACGCAACTACTGAAGTTGATGATCCACTCCATGTACTCGAATCGAGAGGTATTCCTGCGAGAGTTGGTCTCGAATGCCTCCGATGCCATCGATAAATTGCGTTTCGAGGCGTTGAGCGACGAGGATTTATTCGAAGGGCAGACGGATCTTCGAATCGAGATCGAGATCGACGCCGACGAAAATGCGCTGATCCTACGCGATACGGGCATCGGGATGAGCCGCCAGGAGGTGGCGGAGAATATCGGGACCATCGCAAAGAGCGGCACCCAGCAATTTCTGGAAAAGATGACGGGCGACGAAAAGGAAGATGCCCGGCTCATCGGTCAGTTCGGAGTGGGGTTTTATTCGGCGTTTATGGTGGCCGATCGGGTGGTGCTGAAGACCCGTCGTGCAGGTGCAGACGAAGGGGTGCGCTGGGAGTCGCGCGGCGACGGCGAATATACGCTTTCCGCGACCCGGCGAGAAGAGCGGGGTACGGAGATCAAGCTCTTTCTTAGGGAAGACGCCGAGGATTATCTTCAGGCCTCGAAGCTCGAAGGGGTGATACGTCGGTACTCCGACCATATCTCGTTTCCCATCTATCTCATCGATCCCGCCGAAGAAGAAGAGCAGCGGCGAAAACAGGTCAACGAAGCCTCCGCTCTTTGGACGCGTCCGCGTGCGGAGATCGATGATGAGGAATACGTCAATTTTTATAAGCATGTGGCCAGGGCTTTTGACGAGCCCCTGACCTGGATTCACAGCAAGGTGGAGGGGTTGCTCAAATTTACGCTCTTGTTCTACCTGCCCACAGAACGGCCGTTGGAGTTGATGGGACCCGATCAGCGCGACGTCAGCGGCGTGAAATTGTACGTAAAGCGGGTGTTCATCCTCGATGATGCCGAGATGTTTTTGCCACGCTATCTTCGGTTTATCCGAGGGGTGGTAGATTCGGACGACCTTTCGCTCAACGTGTCACGCGAGATCTTGCAGGACAACCGGGTGGTGGCGTCGATGAGGAAGACGGCCACGAAGCGGGTGTTGAAAATGCTCGGCGGGCTGGCCGAAGATCCCGAGGAGTACCGGACCTTCTGGGAGTCCTTCGGAGCGATCTTCAAGGAAGGGATCGTTGAGGATCCGGGCCGACAGCAGGAGATCGCAGCCCTGTTGCGCTTTGCCTCCACCGGCGTGGAGGGCAAGGGGCAGACGGTGAGCCTCGACGACTACAAAGAGCGAATGAAAGAGGGACAGGAGGCGATCTACTATATTACGGCCGACACCTTCGATGCCGCCGTGGCCAGCCCTCATCTGGAGATCTTCGAGGAGAAGGGAGTGGAGGTGCTGGTGTTGACGGACACCATCGACGAGTGGGTGGTCTCCCACCTTCGAGAATACGAGGACGTGCCGCTTCGTTCCGTAGATCGAGGAGCCCTGGAGCTGGAGCAGTTGGGCGAAGAAAAATCAGAGGTTTCCGAAAGTGACGAGGACCGAGACCAGATCCCCGAGAAGTGGAAGTCCGTTGTGGAGTCGGTCAAGGCGAAGCTCGAGGATTCGGTGCGCGACGTGCGCCTGTCCAGGCGCCTGACGGAGTCGCCGGCCTGCCTGGTCCGCGAGGAGTGGGAGATGGGAGAGCGGATGCGCCGACTGCTCAACCAGGCCGGAGAAGCGGTCCCGGCGGGCAAACCGACGTTGGAACTCAACCCGGATCATCAGCTCGTGATGCGGATGCAACAGATGGAAGACGACGAGATCGGTGAGTGGGCGAGGTTGTTTTTCGACCAGGCGCGGCTGAGTGAGGGAGCGGTATTGGAGGCGCCGGCGGTGTTCGTGCGCCGGCTCAACAAATTGATGGGCGAGCTTGCTCAACAGTGATCGCCCCCCTATGTTCACGGGCCCACCGCGAAGATTCGGGGAATGCAGGCCGACCGGTTTTGTATTTTTAGACAGGCCACTGGCGACGGAGAGGATTTCCGACTAGGTTTGACCCCGAAAATGCACTCTCCCCCTGTTGAACTAGAACTCGAGAGTTTCGATGCGAGAAGTGAAGGCCGTCGTATTCTTCGTCAGCGCGTTGCTGCTGATTGGTTGTACGTCGTCGGGCCCACAAACACCGACGACGGAGGTGGACGGACTGGTGGTCTCGGAGGGAGATCACGATCCGGATCGCCAGTTTAGCGATGAGGAGGTGGCAAATTTTGCTGCCGCCTATCTCAGCGTCACCTCCTTGCAGCAAGAATATCAGCTTCGAATCCAGGAGGCGCAAGACGATGAGGAGCGCCGCCGCCTCAGTGATGAGAGCAACGAAAAGACGGAGGAGGCCATGGGCGATCATGGCATCACTCCCGACGAATATAACGCCATCGTCTTCCAGATGCGCGACGATGAAGAATTGCGCGGTCGCGTCCAGCAGGCCATTCGCCAACTCGAGGAAGCGCGCATCGAAGAGACCGAGCGACATCTGGAGACTCCATGAGTCGATCCAAAGACAATAGTCGAACTCAGAGTCTGGCCCGGTGGGCGACGGCCCTGATCGCCCTTGCCGGGATGCTGGCAGGCTGGCATCTGACGGATATGCACATCCAGTCCCAGGTCGGAGATACCGTGGGCGGCGCGCTGTGTGACGTCCATGCGAGTTTTGATTGTCAGGCCGCCGTGGACTCTCGATTTTCCGCCATCTTCGGCATCCCAATTTCGCTTCTGGGCATGGCCTTCTACGCCAGCATTCTGGTGCTGACGGTATTCGAGTCCGACAAGGCCCGGGGGTCGAAGAATGTATTTCGTCCGGCGACGATTGCCACCGTCACCTTCGGGCTGGGAGTGTTGTACTCCATCTTCTTGGCCATCGTGAGCCTGACGCAGGTGGGTTCGATCTGTCCGTTCTGCGCGGTGTTGTACGGCGTGAACATCATGGGCTTTATCAGCTCCAGCATCTGGGCCGGGATGTGGCCACAGGATGTGGTCAAGGCCCAGGTCGGGGATACGGGAGCCTTTTATAATGGATGGACGGGATTATTCGTGTTGTCCTACGGAGTGGCATTGCTACTGGGGATGATTCTGGTGGAAGGAGCGGTGGACAATCGCATCGCCGATGAGCGGCGCAGCGCCGATGAGCGTGCGCAGGCGATGGAGGCCGTCGATCCCGGGGAGTATGCCGAAGCGCCGGCCCCGGCGAAGGGACCGGAAGATGCACCGGTACAGCTCGTGGAGTTCTCCAGCTTTGGCTGTCCCCACTGTGGGACCTTTGCCCAGGTGGTCGATCAGGTGGCGGAGGAATACGACGAGGAATTACGAGTGGAGTTTCGCCACTTTCCGCTGGGTACCGGCGATCTGGCCCACGGAGCAGCACGGGCGGCTCACTGCGCGGACGAGCAGGGAGAGTTCTGGCAGATGCATGAGACGCTCTTTGCCAATCGTGGAACCTACAGAGTCGACGACTTGCCCCAATTTGCCGAGCAGTTGGGCCTGGATGTCGAAGAGTTCGAGGAGTGCATCGACGATCCGACGACTCGAGCTCGCGTAGACGCCGATCGCAACGCCGGACGAGAGCTGGGCGTTCAGGCAACACCGACGTTCTTCGTCAACGGAGTGCGTTATGAAGGAGCACTTCCCGTGGATGAATTGCGCAGGGTCGTAGAGCGCGAGTTGGCCGACGCGCAATGAGTCAACACGATCAGTCCGAGTCGCCCGTGACGTGATCGGCGATCTCATAGGGGTTGGCCGGTCGTCCGGCGACGACGTAATTTCCGCCGAACCACTTGCCGAGATCTCGTTGTTTGCATCGCTTTGAACAGAAGGGAAAGGATCGATTCTCTTTGAGGGGAGCGACGTCGGAGTCGCAAATCGGGCAGGAAGGCCGCGGTGTTTCTTTACTCATGGGATGGGTTCTCCTGAGGAACGGAAAGAAGAGGTCTTGGCAACGGATATTGTAGAGCGTGGAGGCAAGAAGTGAACGAACAACAGCCCTTTGAACTTCCAATTATGGTACGGGGCTACGAGATGGATGCCTTCGGTCATGTAAATAACGCGGTCTTCGCGCAGTACTTCGAGCATTGTCGCTGGATGGCGCTGCGGCAGTGGAGTCAGCAGTGGATGACCGAGACGGCGGCAATCGTGGTCAAGAAACTCAGCATCGAGTACGAGGCACAAGCTCGGGTCTTCGATGAGCTGACGATTCGGCTGTGGGTGGAGGCCATCGGTCGCACGAGCATGACCTTCGGCCAGGACCTGAGGCGAAGCGACAGTGGCGAGCCGGTGGCCAAGGCAGAAGTGGTGGTGGTGTGTGTCGATGGCTCGGGATCGCCGCGGGAAGTGCCCGATAGTTGGCGCCGGGCCCTCGAGGAATAAAGGGTGTTATACGACCCTGCTGTGTCTTGTGACGAACCCCATGAATACGTCGGGCCAGGTGATGTTGTTGATGTTGTAAGACTATAAGAACACAGCCCAAAGGATGGCGAGGATGAGCAGTCCCAGGGCGACGCCGGTGACGATCTGGGCGGTGCGGGCATCGGAATCGGAGACATCTTTTTCATCGTCGGAATAATAGGGGCTGCGGAATTCCGTGGTGGAGTCCGGCGGGGGAACGAGCGTCTCCTGTGCGTCTTCTTGCGAGGCTGCGTCAGACGGTGTGGAGGCTTCCCCGCTGGCCCGGGGAGGGCTGGAGTTTTGGGCGGAGGACGATGAGGTCGCAGCGTCCGGGGAGGGAGTATCTTTCTGGATGGATTGTGATCGCTGGTCTGCGGCGTCGGTGTCGAACTCGATGCGAAAACCCGACCGGTGCTGGTTATTGGTGTCGACGACGGTCTCGGCGTCGGAGCTGATGTGGCCGCTCTGGCCCGATGCTGCCGGTTGCGCAGACTTCTGCGGTGGCAAAGCGTAATCGGCCGCAGGCTGCGTATTCCCCTTTAAGGCTGCGCGATCGAGAAGCCTCAACTCTTCCGGTTCCTCGTCCATCGAGGAGAGCGGGGAGTCCAAATCCATGGAAAGCGAGGGCTCCTCGTCTTCTACCCAACTCGTCTCGTCGCGCCACCGTTTGAGCACGCGGCCCATTTCGATGGCCGATTGAAAACGCTCGTCCGGGCTCTTGGCCAGAGAGGTGTAGATGATCTCGGCAAATTCAGGATCGATCGAAGAGGGAAGGGTGGGGACGTCCTCTTTTTGATGGGCGACGATGATGTCGTAGGAGGACTGACCGTCAAAGGGAAGACTGCCCGTGACGCATTCGTACATCACGACGCCGAGGCTGTAGAGATCGGCGCGTTGATCGACGTCGGGGTTGATGGCCTGTTCGGGGGCGATATACTGCGGGGTGCCGTAGATCTGGCCGACGACGCTGAGGAGGGGATCAGATTTTTTGTCCGCTTCTTTGGCGATGCCGAAGTCCAGGATCTTGACGTCCTCCGTGCCGGCGCGCTTATTGTTGGCGAAGAAGATATTTTCCGGTTTGATATCGCGGTGGACGTAGCCAGAGTCATGGATGCGGTGGAGGCCCTTTAGGATTTGCAAGGCGAGGTCTGCCACCTCGAGGGGGGCGAAGAGTCCACGGCGATGAAGGCGATCGAAGAGTTCTTCGCCCTGGAGCAGCTCCATGGCCATAAATACATGGCCCTGGGGAGACTCGCCGAATTCATAGACCCGGGCGACATGGCGCGAACTGATGGCCTTGGAGATGCGGGCTTCTCGTTTGAAGCGCTCGATGATGCGCCAGTCGTGGGCAAATTCGCCGGTAATGACTTTCAAAGCGACGGGACGGGAGTAGGTTCCGTCGGACTTCATGCGCCGCGCGGCGTAGATCTCTCCCATCCCGCCGGCGGCGACGAAGCCCAGGATCTGGTACGCCCCGAAGCGCTTTCCGGGAAGCAGAACCCTGTCGAGCACCTCCTGGTTGCCGATGTTGGTCTTCTCCGCCAACTCGCGGACCGAATTGGCGCGGATGATCTCGGGAAGATCATCGTCCGATTCGTCGGAATCCGGCACTGGTTCGACCAGGGTGCTCTTCACAATGGTCTCGGTAGGTAAGGGTTGTGGGCGGCGGTGCGATCACAGCGGCATTTGCAGTATACTCATTTTTTGCGACTGTCCCAAGGACAGTGGAGGCGGCGCGATGGATCGTCCCGATGAATGGAGTAAAGATGCCACGCAAAAATAGAGTTTTGCATCCGGTGGTGGTGGTGGCGTTGCTATTGGGGGTGGGGTGTGGCGATCGTTGTTCCGAGCCACCGCCGCCCACGGGGGTGGAGGGGGCTCATGCATTGGCGACGATGATTCCCGGGGATGCACAAGCAGTGGCTTTTTCTGACGATCTGGGGGAGTTGGTAGAGCGAATCGACCGGTTCGTGGGGGAGCTTCCGCTGGATTTGGAGGGGCCGCCTCCAGTGGAGCAGTGGAGCAAGGTGGGAGCGAAGGTGGACGGACCGGGGGCGGCGTTCTGGACCGGGGATCAGTGGGCCCTTGCGGGATGGGTTCAGCCGGAGAGGGAAGTGGCGCTTAACGAGTGGTCGGCCACGGGAACAGCTCGAGACTGGGAAAGGGAAGGTGATGAGCAGGGACGATTCTGGGTCGAAGGCGATGGAAGGTGGACCCAGTGGGTGGCGACGGACGGACGGCGAATCGCGGCCGGATGGTCACTGGCAGAAGGCGCCCGGCGACTCGATAATTCGATATGGACCCTGGAAGAGGGAGAGCATTGGACCGTCGGCAGGCGTCAGCGTCTACACGGGGGAGGGACTGTGGCGGGAGACGGGAGAAGGACTTCCGGAGAAGATCCGCTCTACGGAGCGATCGATGGTGCTCAGCTGATGCGATCCTTCGACGTTGAGGGACATGCCGGGGTGGTGTGGAGTCAGTTGGCCGACGATCTGGGGATCATTTACTGGTCGCTCATCGAACGAGATGACGGGCGGTGGACACTGGCTCTCGACACCTCCGGAGGTGGGCCGGAGGGGGGACGCGATCTGGGAGAGGCCCGCGAGAAGCTCCCGTCTCTGGGGGGGCTACTTCGCCCGGGGTCGCCGGGGGTGTTGCGACTGTCAGCGGAGCCCGAACGGGCGGTGGAGTTGTTTCGAGACAACCTCGACACTTCGCAGCGCGCACAATTCGACATGATGCTTCAGGTCCTGGCCGAGCAGTTGAGCCTCGATCTGATCGAGGACGCCATCGCAAACGTCACCGGACAGGTCGCGATTGTGGTGCTGGGATTTGAAGATCATTTCTTCGAGTTGGAGGGGATGGAGCGGCTGGCGTCGCTGATTCGTCTGGACTCTACCCGGGGAGCGGTGGTGGTTCCCTTCGAGGATCGGGAGGCCATGGAGATGGTGCTCAACGCCTTTACGCAATTGACGAAGGGAAAGCTACGGCGCCAGGCGACGGAGAGGACCATTCAATACGCCCGGTTTGACGACGGGATCCTGAAGTGGGCGGCCATTCTGGCTGACGAACATCTCATCATCGTCGACAGCGCCGTGGCCTTCGACTACGTGGGCGATTGGGAGCGTAGCCCCAGCCCGCTGGACGAGATCTTCGTCGAGCGGGGAGTGGACGAGATGCTTGGGGAAAAGCGAGGTCTGGGGTTGTACGTCGACGTAGCTACCGTGCGCAGTCTGGTCCGAGAGGGAGGCGATGAAGAGCTGGTGGCCTGGCTCGAGCCATTGGAGGCCATTCGGGTGGTCTCGGACGTCGACGGCCAGCCGGAGCGCACCGAGATTGATCTATGGCCTGTGCGCAGGGCTGAAGCCGAGGAGGAGTGATGGGGAGGATCGATCGTCGGCCGGCGAAGAGCTACGTCGAGGCCCTGTGGGATGACGAGCAGCGATTGGTTGAGGCGGCGGCAAAAGACGGGTGGCCGAAAGCCATGGTGCGGACCGGCCTCGGGATGCACCGTGAAAGTTGGGACGTCGATTCCATCGCCACATCACTGCAAGCAGAGCTTCGAGCCCTTGAGGCTTCGAAGGGGCACCGGGTGGTGTGGCCGAAGCGAGTCCACCACATATGGCCGGCACTTCCGGGGGCAGGTCTGACGCCACTATTGGTGGGGATGTTATTGGGGCTCGAGCAGGTGGTGCATTGCTCGCGCCGCGGTCTCTTTTTCTCTCGCCAGTTGGCGCATCACGCCCCGTGGGAATTGTTGGAGGACGACGACTCCTGGAAGGAGGCGGACCTCGTCGTGGTGAGTGGAAGTGATGAGACGTTAGATAGCGTGCGCCGTGAAGTGGAGCCGCAGGGCAGGGTGGTGGGCTATGGGCACAGGGTCTCGATGGCGGTGGTGGTCGATGGCTCGAAAGAGGGGCTGGACCTCCAACAGGAGGCACAGGCCATCGCCTCCGATGTGGTGATGTGGCATCAGAAAGGGTGCTTTTCGGTGCGGGCCGTGTTGTTTTGCGGACGAGAGGAGCGCTGCCGAGAATTTGCCGAGGTCCTTGCACAGGCCATCGCAGATGGAGAGCGGCGATGGGATGCCCGGGGAGTGGGCGATGCAGAGCTTGCCAACAGGGCGCAGGCCCTGGGAGTGGCCGAGATGGGCGGAGAAGTCTTCGTAGAAGGCGTGGGATATGTGCGGATTGTAGATGAGCCCTTCGACGGGTCGCGCGAGGCGATTCACTCCGTGACGGTCCATTCAGTGGAGGGGCCGGAAAGGGTAAGGGAGGCGTTGTCGCTGGCGACGGGACACGTCCAAGGCGTCTCTCTCAGCGTGGCCGACGAGGAACAGCGCGGGCCCTGGATCGAGGCCTTGTCGCGGGCAGGGGCGACGCGGATCTGCAAAGCCGGGCGTCTGCAGACGCCGCCTGCGGTCTGGTGGCACGATGGGCGGCCGAACGCCTTGAGCTGGGGGCGCGTGGTGACGATCGGGTAGTAGATCGCAAGGGGGCAATCAGGGCTCGGGTCGTCACCTCAAGCACCATCGACGATCTCCTCGATGGTGAGGCTGCAGCCGCGAAGGTCGGAGTCCGGGGCGCGGCCCAGAAGTTCGAGGCCGCCGTCGTCGTGGAGGATGCCTCGGTCCGAGGTCTGGATGGCGCTGACGCTGTCCACATTTGCCAGATCAAAGAAGCGGATGAGCCCCGGTGCGTTGCGATGTGGGAGGGGCTCGAGAGTAAGGGGGTCGACGATATCGACGCGAAGCCATGGGGGGGTATAGAAGCGTCCCGTCGCCGAATCGCCGGCGACGAATTGGTCGGTATAGGCCTGGCTGGAGAGCTCGGTCATGCTGTATTCGCTGAGGCACCGGCTTTGAGGAAGGCCCAATCTCTCGGTGAATAAACGGTATAAGTCATCGCGGGAGATATGGCGAATGCGGCCCTTGAAGCCACCGGTCTCCACGAGTCGAGAGTTCCGGGGAAGACGCCAGCTTCGCTGCGCGCGCTCGAAGAATTCGGCAAAGCCGAAGGCCGTGCCGAAGAGCAGAGTCGTCACCCCTTCGGCACAGGCGTCGTCCAGGGCTTCGGCCAGCCCGGCGGCGTCGAAGTTCCACTGCCCGTTCTCGTCGACGGTGACGAAGAAGTCGCTTTTGTCGTCACCGTTTCGCTCCAGGAGTTCGCCGAGCATAAAGGACAGGCTGCTGTCGGGAAGGTCTTTCGAAGAGGGAGCGACGACGAGCATCCGAAGCGACTGTCCCCCGGGGTTGCAAAAGCGTTGAAATGTGGGGTGAAGAGAAGAGCGATAGACGTGGAGAGTATAAAAATGATGTTCACCGCGTCGGTCGCCAGTGCTTCCGCTTGTTCGAAAGGTGTGGGCCGGCGGGTCGTTGCCGCAAAGAAGGGAAACCTCTTTGAAGGCGTCTGTGGGAACGGCGGGGATGGTTTCCACCGTAGGCGATGTGTCGGGGGTGACGCCGCGGCGATCGCAGAGGGAGCGGTAGGGCTCGTTGTGTCGGTATTGATGGGCGAAGAGGGCGAGGGCCAGTTCGGAGAAGCGCTCCTTCGGCCAATCCTGGGGGCCGTCGACGGGATCCCAGTTGTTGATGGCGTTCGTGATATTCATAGGATGATGTCGCCGGGCTTCGCGCTGCGGGGAGTTGGGAGAGAGATTGGTGGGTCGGCATTCCGTTTGGGATGCCTTCGTCACCCTCGATTGCGGTTGAAGAATTACCAACTACAAGCGAACGTAGTCCAGTGAGGGAAACGACAAGCGACGTAAGGGAGCGAATGATCCTCTCTGCCAGAAAAATCAATGTGATTCTCGGAGGGAATTCGATCGTTCAGAATGTGGACTTTCGAGTTCACCAGGGAGACCTGGTGGGGATTCTGGGTCCTTCGGGGTCGGGAAAGTCGACGCTGTTGCGGGCATTGGCGGGGTTTCGCCCGGCGCAAAAGGGAAAGGTGGTCTTTCAGGGCCGCGATCTCTACGAGGAGTTCGACCAGTTGAAGCGCTCCATCGGATTTGTCCCCCAGGACGACGTGGTACCCCTGGCGCTGAAGGTGGAGCGGGCCCTGGGCTATACGGCGGAGCTTCGTCTTTCCGACTTTTCGAAGGAGGAAAAAAAGGGGCGCGTCGACGGAGTCATCCGCACCCTGGGGCTTGCAAAGAGCCGTAAGCAGCGGGTCTCTGACTTGAGCGGTGGACAGAGAAAGCGAGTCAGCGTGGCCATGGAGCTCATCGCCCGCCCCACGTTGCTCTTCGCCGACGAGCCGACGAGCGGACTCGATCCGGCCCTGGAGCGCTCCTTGATGGAGACGTTGCGAAAGCTGGCCGACGGAGGTCGCGCCGTGGTGGTGACGACCCATATCATGTCGTCGCTGGATCTTCTGGACGCCGTGTGTGTGCTCGACGCCGGCAAGCTCTGTTATTTCGGACCTGTAGATGGGATGAAGGAGTTTTTCGAGGTCGAGGATTTCGTCAATATCTATGACAGTCTGCAGCGGGGATCGGCTCAGTCCTGGAGGCAGAAATTCGATCGAAGTGGTCTTCGAAAGGACTATCTGGGAGGGTGAGGATTAGATGAGGGAGGCTCGAGAGTCTTCGATGACGGTCAGGGAAAGAGCGAATGGTTGAGAGTCAGGACAGTGCAGAATCCACGGCATCGGGGAAGTTGGTGGACCGCTATCAGGCGGCGGTGCTGTCGGACCGCTACCTGGAGATGGTTCTTGCGGACTGGAAGAATACGGGGCTTCTCTTGTTGCAGGCCCCGCTGCTGGCCCTGATGGCGGTGGCCGTGTGGGGGAATGTGGAGCGGCCCACGGCGTCGTTGTACTTCGTGATGGTCCTATCCATGTTCTGGGTGGGTTGTATGAACGCCTGCCGCGAGATCGTAAAGGAGCGCGAACTCTTCTTGCGGGAGCGAATGTTCGATCTCGACGTGGGGGCCTATTTGTACAGCAAGGTGAGGATTCTGGCCTTGGTGGCGATCGTGCAGGTCGGGTTGTACGGGTTGATCCTGGCCCGGGCCATAGACCTGCGCATTCCCATCGGGTGGTTGTTGATCAATTTGTTGTTTACGGCGATGTGCGGGATCTGCCTTGGGTTGTTGATCTCGGCATCGGTCAAGAGGAGTGATTACGCCGTGGCCTGGGTGCCCTTGGTGATCATACCTCAGATCGTATTCAGCGAATTCACCATCTCGGGCGATCAATTCCAGGGGGTGAGCAAGGTGTTGTTTCGCCTGATGCCGTCGCGCTGGTCCTATGAGAGTCTGATGGAGTTCGCCGCCACCTCCACGAATCTGTTCACCGCCGTGGGGTATATGATTCCCCTGCTGGGATATTGCCTGTTGTTTTTGCTCGTCGCCTATCCGATCCTGCGCCTGCAGAAGTATTGAAGCAAAAGCCGCGGGAGTACCATGGCGCGCAAGCGAGGGCCGAGCAGAAAACACCATCTATTTTACGCGGTGGGGATAATTCTTCTGGGGGCCAGCGTGGCCCCGCTTGTGTACTGCATGGGTTGGGAAGAAGCGACGACCTTCGGGCAGTGTATGGACGCCCATCGGCTGCCCTTTCCGACGGCGATCTTCTCTGTCGGATTGCTGTCGCTTCTGGCGGGGGTGGTGACGCAAATCTACGTAAGACAGGAGCAAGAAAAGCAGGAGAGGGAGCAAGAGAGGCTCGATCGGGCGGTGCAGATGGCGAAGAAGAGGGCTGCCGTGCGAACGCCTTTGATGGACAAAGCGGCGATGCGCGGCAGACGAGAAGAGCTTCCGGAGGCCATCGAGGTCGACGAGAGTCTCGAATTCGCAAAGTCCGACGAGCAGGGGGCGATGGACGAAGAGCAGGGCGACTCGGTGATGGCCTTCTTACAGGAGACGAAGAAGCTGGAGGCCATCCGGCGTCAGCGATCGATGGAGGAAGATTCGGCCCCGGAGAGTGGAGATTTTTATGTGCCGCCGGGCATGGAGAAGTCGCCCGTATTATACCTGGCGACGAATATGGAGCCCACGCCCGTTACCGATTCGAATCAACGGGTCAATAATCCTGCCCTTCCCTACGAAGACGTCAACGAGGCGTTGCGTCACGCCTTCCAGCTCGTGCTCGAACGGGGCAGGCCGGTGGTGGTGCGGGCCGAGCCCGGGGTGTACCAGGCGGCGGTGGAGATTCCGGACAGGGTATGCCTGATCAACCACCGGCTGCCGGCGTCGATGACGGTGCGTCAGCGCCTTCGCTGGCTGCGCTCGCAGGAAGAAATCGATCACCCCGAAAGGGTCACCATTTTGGCCCCTGTGGACTCGGCGTTTGGAGTGCGATTACAGCCCGGAAAGAAGCAGGGCATCTTCGGCTGCTGGATCGTGGGAAGGCCCGGGGTCGAACAGACGGGACTTTGCATACGCGATAGCGTGGCGTCGGCGGTGGTCAATTGTGCCTTCGAGTCCTTCGCCAATGGCGGCGCCGAGGTGCGTAGCAGCGGCGAGGAATTGGAGGGACGGGCGGTACAATTTGCCGGTTGTCTGTGGCATCGAAATCGAAGGCCTGCCCATGGAGGGGCGTTGCGCATCGAAAAGAGCGTGGTGCGCGTAGAGGGGTCGATCTTCGACAGCAATCGCGCGCCCAGAGGGGGGGCGATCGCCGTGGTGGAGAGCGACAAGCCCTTCGTGATGAACCGCTGTGTCCTGTACCGCAATAGGGCTCTGGCCGGTGAGAACGGGACGTCGCCGCTCAAGATGGAGCAGGGGCGGTGGCAGGAATGTGAGGGGCTGGGAGGAGCTCTGTGGGTGAGGAAGGGGCTGGCCCGGGTGGTGAATACGAACTTCGACGGCAACGACGCCACCTTCGGCGGTGGCGCTCTGGCGTCGGTGGGTTCCAGGGTGGTGGTCAAATCCAGCGACGGAAGTGGCATATGTGGTGGCAATCGAGCTGATGTGGGAGGGGCAATTTTTTGCGTCGGTTGGTCCGGAACCCCGGCGATGGTGCGAGTCATAGGGGGGCAGGTGACCAAGAATCTGGCCAAGTCCATCGGCGGCGGGTTGGCGGCCATGGGAACCGGGGTATTGCACCTGGAAGACGTGAAGGTGGAGACGAATCGTGCCGCCGGAGAACGCCGTGGCTTCGGCGGAGGAGTGGCCGTATTTCGGGGGGGGACAGCGCAGATTTGCGGCGGAGAGGTCTCGTCCAACCGGGTCTTAAACGGTGGGGGGGGAGGGGTGGCCGCCGTCAACGGAGCGCTGCGCATGGCGGAGCGCTGCTTCGTCACCGATAACCAGGCCGATCATGGAGGAGGAGGGGTGTTGGCGATCACCGCCGTAGATCGAGCGCTGGAGATATTGATGGGCGAGAAGGGATATACGCTGCCGCTGAAGATCAAGATCGAGGACATACGAATCACCTCCAATCGTGCCGGCGGCGACGGAGGGGGGTTGCGAGCCGGAAACCTCCAACCTCGAGCCACATTTCCCCTGACGTTGACGGTGGAGTACCCACACAGGATACGGGGGAACGAGGCGAAAGTAGATCGACGAAACGCTCAGAATTTGTGGATCGAGTGGGGTGGGAAATTGCAGGTCAACGACGACGCTCCAAAAAGGGTGGAGTTGGCGTTGAAGTAGTCTGGACATTCACCGCATTGCACGAAAGGCGATCATGATCATCGACATCCACGTCCATCTCATCGGCATGGATCCCGAAAACGGATGTTATCTTCGACCGAAGATGTCGAAGGGAATGATCTATCATCTCTTGACCTGGGAGGTGGGTCTGGCCGGCGTGGCACGCGACCGGGTCGACGACGCCTATCGCGATCAGTTGATCAAGTGGGCCGACGGGAGCGAGTTGGACGGGGTGGGAATTCTGGCCTTTGACGGGGTGTACGACGAGGTGGGAGAGTACGACCACGAACGGACGTCCTATTACGTCTCCAACGATTATTGTTTCAAGGTCTGCGAGTACTCGGAGAAGCTGCTGCCCGTGGCGTCGATCAATCCCCTTCGGCGCGACGCCTACGAGGAGTTGGACCGGGTCGTCGAAAGGGGAGCGGTGGCGCTGAAGTTGCTTCCCAACAGCCAGGGCGTCGATCCCTCTCTGGAGAGGCTGCGGCCCTTCTGGCGGCGCCTCGCCGACCACGGGTTGCCCCTGATCAGCCACACGAGCTTCGAGCACACCATTCCCCCGCTGGATCAATCCTTCGGAAAGCCCGAAAAGCTCGAGAATGCTCTCGACGAGGGAGTGGTGGTCATCGCCGCCCACTGTGCCGGCAGCGGGGTGGCTCACCCACTGGAAGAGGATTACGATACCTGGAGAGCGATGCTCGACGACCATCCCAATCTATGGGGCGATATCTCGGCTCTGGCGTCGGTGTCGCGCTTTCCCTATATCCACCGGATTCTGGACGACGAGGTGGCGGAAAGTCGGGTGGTGTTGGGAAGCGATATCCCGGTGCCCGTGGCGCCCATGGTGTTCAGCCCGCAGCTCGGATGGACGAAGGCTCGCGAGCTGTCGGGCATCGACAATCCGATGCAGCAGAATCTGGAGGTCTTTCGGGCCCTCGGGGTCGACGAAGCGGTCTTTCATCGAGGGGCCGAGTTGTTGCGGCTTCCCGACGGGTGGGGGGAGGACTCGATAGAACAGGAAGAAGATGAGGACCAAGAATGAGATAGCGCCGGTGGCGTTGACCGTCGCCGGCACCGACCCCAGCGGCGGGGCCGGGATCAACGTGGACCTGCAGGTCTTTCGCGACCACGGAGTCCACGGGGCGGCGGCGATTGCGGCTGTGGTGTGGCAGAATACGCAACAGATCGGCGGCTGGAGGGCGATGGAGCCCGAGGAGTTGCGGGCGCAGATGGAGGCTGTGGCCGACGATTTTTCACTGGGAGCGCTCAAGATCGGGATGGTGCCCACGGCACAGTTGGTGGGGGAGGTGGCGCGCTTTGTCGATGGGCTCGATGAGGACGTGAGCGTAGTCCTCGATCCGGTGATGGTGGGAGGCCGTGGCGAGGTGGCGTTGATGAGCGCCGAAGGAAGGGCGGCGGTGTCGGTCCTTCGTGAGCGAGTAGATCTGGTGACGCCAAACGGCCCGGAGGCCGCAGAATTATTGGGCGCGCACAAGCCCGCTGTGGAGATGGTGGAGGAGCTCGTGGAGCGGGGATGGCGGCGGGTGTTGCTAAAGGGGGGGCATCTTCGACGTGATGAGGACGAAGGGGTGGTCGATTGGTACGGCGACACCCGGGGAGCACGGGCGCTGGAGGGCCTCGAGCCGGTGGGAGAGGACGTGCGCGGTACGGGCTGTCAGCTCTCGAGCGCCATCGCCGCCCGCCGAGCCCGTGGCGAGGGGTGGGACGATGCGATCTCGGGTGCCCGAAACTATCTGAACGAGCTATTGCATCGGCGGGCCCGTCGGTTGGGCCGTGGCCGCCCCATAGTGGTGCGCGCCGGGGAGGGGCGATGACGTCGAAGACGTCCAAAGCCGAGGGGAAATCCAGAGTCGTCGACGACCAGGACGCCTATCTCGAGCAGGTGCATCAGGAGGTGCGCCTGGTTCGGATGATGAACGCCCCCGTGCTTTTGACGTGGTGGCTGTTGGTCATCAATATCGCCTTCTGGCTGGCCGCCAAATTCTACGGCATGTGGCTCGGCGACGAGGGGCTGGCGAGCCCCTTTTTCAACGCCGAGCAGCTCACTTTTTTTACGGGGATGAAGGTCAACGAGTTCATCGAGGCCGGGCAGTGGTGGCGGCTCATAAGCAGCCAATTCGTCCACCTCGACGCCATGCATATTCTGTTCAACGCCTATGGAATCTACATCCTGGGTCGATTTATCGAGCGCTGCTACGGATTGCGCCGCATGCTCGTGATCTATCTCGCCAGCGGCACCGTGGGCTCATTGGCCAGCTTCCTCACCAATCCCGTGCCTGCTGGAGGCGCCTCGGGCGCCGTATACGGTCTTGTGGGGGCGCTGATGGTCTTCGGCTTCAAATACCGAAAGTCGCTCCCCCCGAATTTGTCGAAGGCGCTGACCATGGGGCTCGTCCCCTGGGTGGTCCTGAGCCTGGCCATCGGGTTTATCGAAGCCATCCCCATGGACAACGCCGCCCACATCGGCGGGCTGGTCACGGGAGCGGCCATCGCCTGGGTGATGGCCTCGCGATTTCGCCAGCGCGACAAGAACTGGACCGACAAGGCCATCTGGACGCTGACCGTCGTCTGCGTCCTCGCCCTGGTGTGGACGCTGGCCGGTTGGTCCGGTGAGGCCACGCAGTGCCTGGGCGGAGTGGACGCCTATGGGGAGTGTTATCCGGAGTTGGTGGGGGAGATCGAGTCGTTGAGGGAGTAAGGGGGGCGCCGACGCGTCACACCCGTTTTTTGGACCTCGTTGCGAGGACGGGTCGGGGCGTCTACTATTCCCCTGTCCTCGCGGCATTTGCACAAGCCCTGTGAAGAAACGATGAACCTTGAGAATTACGAGCGCATTCGCGCGGTTCTGGCCGACGATCCGGAGGTGCATGTGGCCTACCTATTCGGGTCCCATGCTCGTGATCAGGCGACTGACGACAGTGACATCGATCTAGGGGTGTGTTTTGCATCGACGCCGTCGTTTCGACAACTGGATGAATTGGCGGCGCAACTGAAGTCGGTAGTCGGCGACACAGACATCGATCTGATCGACATCGGCGACAGTCCACCGGAGTTGGCGTTTCGCATCATCGACGAGGGCCGATTGTTGTACTGCGCCACCGAGTTCGAACGGGTGGAGTTAGAGGCCGGTATCCTCTCTCGATATGGCGACTATCTGCCGGTGCTTCGACGCCAGCGAGAACAAATCATCAAAGGAGGCGAGAATGACCGAGCCGTTCGTCGGTATCGAAAGGCGTTTGGAGAAACTCGCCGATTGCTTGAACAAATTAGAGCCTCTGATGGAAAGGCCGGAGACTGACTTTCGAGACGATCCCTATCTACGCGACATCGTCGAGAGGAATCTGGAGGTATCGGCTCAGTGCGTCATCGACATTGCCAACCGGATCATCTCCATCGAGGGTGCGCCTCACCCACCGGACTACCGCACGGCCATCATTCGCCTCGGTGAGGTAGGTGTCATCGATCCCGAATTCGCCGAAGACTTGGCCCCGCTGGCGGGATTTCGAAATATCCTCGTGCATCAGTATCTCGATATAGATTGGTCCATTGTCTACGGCAATTTGAGTCGCCTGAACGAACTGCGCCGCTTCGATGAGGCGATTCGTAGTTGGCTGGCCTCCGAAGAAGAATGAACCGGGGAACGTCGATGTCGAGGGGCAACGCCATTTTGCCGTGTAAGAAAAGGGGATGGGGGAGATCGGGAGATTTATAAAATCGCATCCCCAAATCTCCGGTATCTCCTTATCGCCTTATGCTTTTGCTGCCGGACAAGCCGATCACACCCCAGCGGTCCGGGATTATTGACGCTCCAATCGCTGGGTATTACTTTGAAAAGTAAGAATTCTTCCGGGAGGATTTTATGCGAATTACGTCGAAAGGTCAGGTGACGATCCCCGTCGAGATCCGAGAACGTCTCGGGTTTCTCCCACAGACGGAAGTCGTGTTCGAGGTGGAGGGAGATGCGGTGCGAATTCGCAAGGCGGAGGAGCAGAAGGATGGGCGAGGGCAGCGCCTGGTGCGTCGGTTGCGGGGATCCGCGCAAGTGGAGATGAGTACTGACGAAATACTGGCGCTGACACGCGGTGAAGAATGAAGCCGGTGCTCGTTGACAGTAACGTATTGCTCGACGTCATCACCGACGATGCGACGTGGGGGGATTGGTCGGCGGAACAACTCGAAAAACTGGGCAATGAAGCGGTGCTCATCGTCAATCCGCTGATCTATGCCGAAGTATCGGTGGGGTTCGAGAGCATCGAGGTGTTGGAGCGGGTGATGGCCGACGATCTCTTTCACCGCGAGTCTTTACCGTGGGAGGCCGCGTTTCTGGCCGGAAAGGCATTCTTGACCTATCGAAAGCGCAGGGGGACCCGCCGCAGTCCACTACCGGATTTCTATATTGGCGCCCATGCCGCCATTCGCGATTATCGGCTCCTTACGCGGGATAGCTCGCGGTACGAGACCTATTTTCCGTCCTTGGATGTTGTTGCTCCTTGATGAGGATTCCCGGGCGTGACAGAAGACCAACAAATCGTGGTGATTCAGGCATTCGAGGACCCGGTGAAGGCCGAACTCGCCAGGGCGCGGCTCGACGAGGAGCACATCGCCTGTAGACTGGACGACGTGAATATCAACGCCGCGTTGCCGATGCTGGGTGGGGCTGTCGGGGGCATCAGGCTGGTGGTGCCCGAACGGGAGGCTGAGCAGGCGGTGAAGGTGCTTCGAGAGTCGGCCTCGGAGGAGGCGGAGTTCGTCGACGAGAGCGAGCGCATGATGTTCGAGTACGACGGCGACTGGGCAACCGAGGAAGAGTCGGAGCCCATGCGTACCACGGAGCTGGTCTGTCCGGAGTGCGAATCCGAGAAGGTGGGCCTGGCGAAGAGCTTTCACTGGTGGATGTCGGCGGCGATTCTATTCTTCTTTCTTCCCTGTGTGATGCCCGTGAGCGCCAAACTCGGGGCACTACTCAACGGCGGGGGGATGGCGATGGCCGTCGGGGCGTTATTGCTGGCGAGTCTGCATCGTGAGCCGCGGGTGTGTCGAGACTGCGGGTATAAGGGCCAGCGCCGAAGTTTTGGACGGGAGTTGAGTTGATTCTCGCTCTTGCGAAGAGGGCGATAGGCAGGAGCCTATCGGGGGACTGCCGATGGGCAGGAGCCAATCGTCTCCGAAGGGCAACTGAAGTTCAGGGAAGAGTCGTTGGAGACGATAGCGTCTTCGCTATCGGTAGTCCCGGGCCTGACCGCAGGGAAGGCCGGAGTCGTCGATGGCTCGATTCGTGGGCGGATTATCTCTGAAAGCAGCAGGGCGTGACACCACATACGACACCGCGCGCTTGACTGACACCACATATGACACTACTTTGTGGTGTCCGGGGGCATTATGTAAGTGAAAAATTCATCCAATTTGATCGAAGTTGATTATCCCCGCGGTCAAGGAAGAAAATGATCGATGAGATCGAGAGATATATTGCAGAACTTGAAGGCAACGAAGACAACGTCCGATTTAAGCGGCTTTTGAGAATTTGTGAAAAGGTCTTTGGCGAATATCGCATCCGCGGCAGTCACCATATTTTCAAGACGCCGTGGCCAATGGATCCGAGAGTCAATCTACAGAGAGGAAAAGGAGGAAAAGCAAAGCGATATCAGGTGCGACAGGTACTGAAAGCACTGAAGAAGCGCCGAACACAGTTGAAGTAAATTTTACCCCGAGACGTAGCGATGAACGCTGTCGTTCGGGATTTGAGGATGAGGAGAACGACATGGAAGCAAGTAAGGAGGCTCAAGAACTATCGAAACACTATTCATATTCGGTCAACTGGTCGCCCGAGGATGAGGTCTATGTCGCGACGGTGGTTGAGTGGCCATCTCTCGCCGCCCATGGCGACAGTCCGGAAGGGGCCCTTCGAGAACTCCGCTTGGTTGTGGCGACCTGCATTACTGAGTGCGAGCAGGATGGCGAGGAGTATCCCGAGCCGCTGAGTGAGCGGAAGTTCTCGGGCAGATTTTCGCTTAGGATTCCGCCCGAGTTGCATAGACAACTCACGGTCATCGCGGCTCGCGAAGGTGTAAGTCTCAATAGATTGGTGGCTACTCGTTTAGCCGCTACGATCTAACTTGGATGCCGTCCGGAAAGTCACTTGGCTGCAGCATTTTGCATACTACGTCACCTGGAGCCGATAGCATCCTTGCTATCGGAAGCGCCGGTAGGCGCTATTGATTTTGGGCGGCGGAGGTTTCGATGGGCCTGCGCCGTCCTTCGACGCCTCCCGACGGTTTTGTAGGTAGCGGTCGTCTGAGTGCGATGATAGGGATGTCATCGGGTCCATGTGAGGTCGATAGGCAGGAGCCTATCGGCAGTCTCCGGCCTGACCGAAGGGAAGGCCGGGCAGCGAGCGCTCGCGCTATCGGCCGCCTTTGAGTTCCTCAGATTCGACGATTCGGTTCGTGGCCTCGTCGTCGAGTGCCAGATCGACGAGGGCGGTGGCGAGTTCGGTGGCGTCGGTGGAGCGATAGCGGGCGGCCAGGCGGCGGGCGCCTACGACGCCGAGGGTGGCGGAGGCGGCGTCGGTGAAGAAGGCTCCCAGTTTTTCCATGGGGCGCGACTCCCGGCGGTCGGGGCCGGTGATCATGGCCGGGCGGGCGATGATATAGGGTAGTCCGCACTCCTTGAGCGTCTCTTCAGCCCTGTAGCGGGCGCGGTAATAGGCGGTCATCGCTCCTTCTTTTACGCCCATGGCGGAGAGATAGACGAATTTGGGGGAGGCGTCGCCGGCAGTACAGGCGTCGACGAGGAGCTTGAGCAGGCCGTAGTCGACGGCCTCGTAGCCGGCGTCACCGTCGCTCTTGCGATCGCGAGCCCGGGTGGTGCCGACGAGGAAGAAGAGGACGTCCGGGGCGATGCGGGCGATGGTCTGTGCCATGGCGTCTTCTTCCCAGGGAGTGCAGTCCACGTCGGCGCCGAGGTCCTGGAAGCGGTCTGTAAATTCCTCGCGCTTGGAAGAGCCGGGGCGGATATGGGCCACCGTTTCGACGCCTCGCTCGTGCAGGATGCGGACGACGGCGCGGCCGGTGTAGCCCGTGGCGCCGGTGACGAAGGCCGTTTTGGTCATGGTGTTTCCGTGGAGGTGGTGGGGAGTGAATCTGCACGGGGGGAGGGTATAACGGAGGGAGGGGGAAGAGAAAGGTGGGGGTTCGATCCCCACCCTCGTCCGGCACTCAATCGCCCCCGAAGGGCTTCGAGTTGTTCGTACGCATCGAGTGGCGATTGAGTGCCGGACATCAGATGGGGTGACCACAGGCGCTGCAAGCAACGCAGCGCGGCGCGTAAAAGGCAGGCACGCGCAACGGCAACCTTCGTTGAGCGTCAGGGGTTTGCAGGGCTTAAGACTGCGGGAGCGTGGCCGTTGCGGGGGCTTGTCGTCTACCCGCAGCCGAAGCGTAGTTTGCGTAGGCCTGTAGTGGCCCGGTCTGACCGAAGGGAGGGCCGGGATGCCGGGCGAAGAAAAAGGACGTTGGAATCCTCCGGGGCGGGGAATACAATGGGGACACGCCGTGGATTTCTAAGAAGGCCAACGACCGGGGAGGTCAATTATGCGCTCATCAAGAGAGCGGAGTGTCGCCAGTGTCGTAACTGAACGACGGATCGCCACCGATATTTTCGAGCGGGGCTATAGCGTCTGTCCTGATTTTGTAGATTTCGAGCTGGTGGACGAGCTCGTCGCCGATACGCAGGACCTGTGGGAAGAGGGGAGCTTCGAATTTGCAGGCATTGGCCAGGGAGCACAGAAGCAGCGCTGCCCGTCGGTGCGAAGTGACCGCATCTATTGGCTCGAGGAACACAAGTTGACCAGGGCGCAGTCACAATACGTCGACGCGTTGGAAGGAGTGCGCCTTGCGATCAATCGGGCCACCATGCTGGGACTCTTCGAGTGGGAGGGACATCTGGCGGTATATCCGTCGGGGACGTTCTATCGCCGGCATCTCGATGTCTTTCGCCACGCACGGGAGCGAAAGATCTCCACCATTTTGTATCTCAATCGGGGGTGGACGCCCGTCGACGGAGGCCAGTTGCGGCTTTATCTCGACGGAGACTCGCTGGAGCACTACGTCGACATCGGGCCCGAGGCGGGAACGCTGGTCACCCTTTTTGAGCGAGGAATTCTATCACGAGGTGCTGCCGGCCCACAGTGAGCGCATGAGCATTACGGGGTGGTTTCGCGTGCGATCGGAGAAGCCCGGACGTTGAGCGCATGGCACGGAGACGCTGTGCGCTGAGCGCTGCCTCGCGAAAACGGAGCGCTGGGACACGGACTCGCGACAGAGCTCGCTGAGCCTCGCTGATTTCGCTGCAAACAGCCCGATCGTGGTTGCTGGGGGCGACCGTGGTTGCCGTCGTGTGGACGTGTCGAGTCATCTCCCCACACCGCAATAGCTTCTCCTTTCATCGCTACCATGCCACCCACATCGATAACGCTATAAGACGGAGAGTAGCTCAGCCGCATCGAGATCAGCTTATGACGCCGCACTCTCAGCGCTTTTCGCGAGGTTTCGTGAGCTCTGCCGTGTCTCCGCGATCAGCTTCAGTGCTCAGCCACCCAGCGCATCCGTGCTCAGCGTCTCCGCGCATTCGCGTTGCGCCCAACTTTGCAAGATCTGTGGGTTGTGCTAGTTAACCCCGTTTTGTGAGGGGGAACGCAAACTCTGTCCATCGAGGAGGGCCGCTGTGGCCAAGAATTACAAATCGACGCTCAATCTTCCGTCCACCGATTTTCCGATGCGGGCCAGCCTGTCCGACCGGGAAGAAGAGCGCATTCAGTGGTGGGAGTCTCAAAAGATCTACGAGCGGATGATCGAGAAAAACGAGGACGCCAAGCGGTTTATCCTCCACGATGGGCCTCCCTACGCCAACGGCAGTATCCACCACGGCCATATCCTCAATAAGTCGCTCAAGGATTTCGTGGTCAAATTTCGCAATATGGCCGGCGAGTTGTGCGAATACGTCCCGGGTTGGGACTGCCACGGTCTTCCCATCGAGCACAAAGTGGACGAGCAGCTCGGCGACGAGAAGCTGGAGATGACGAATGTCGAGATCCGGCAGGCATGCAAGGACTACGCAGCCCGCTTCGTCGACGTGCAGCGAGAGGAGTTCAAGCGGGTGATGATCTTCGGCGATTGGGACGAGCCCTATGTGACCATGTCTCACGCCTACGAGGCGGAGACGGTGCGTCAGCTCGGGGAGTTCTTCGATCGCGGCATCGTATACCGTGGATTCAAGCCCGTGCACTGGGACTGGGCGGCGAAGACGGCGCTGGCCGAAGCGGAGGTGGAGTACGATTCCTTCCGTACCGCTCACGTCTACGTGAAATTTCCGTTTGGTGACCTTCCGGAAGAGCTGGCCGAGGCAGCAGGCGACCGAGAGACCTATGTGTTGATCTGGACGACCACGCCCTGGACGCTCCCGGCAAATCTGGCGATCGCCCTTCACCCGGAGCTGACCTATCAGGTGGTGGACGTCGACGGAGAAGCGCTGGTGGTGGCCGAAGGGCTTCGCGACAGCGTCTTCGACGATTGCGATGTGGAGGATTTCGAGGTGCTCGCCAGCTTCGAGGGTCGCAAATTGGTGGGTGA
>SLPW01000450.1 GCA_007131755.1 Myxococcales bacterium
CCAGGTAGACCACGGCGCCCACGTTGCCGTAGGCCCCGGCCATGCCTGCGATCTGACCGGTCATGCGCTTGTTGACCATGGGGATGATGGCAAAGGTTGCCCCTTCGGCGCCCTGCACGAAGATGGCGCAGAAGACGGTCAGGGCTACGGCGAGCCAGATCGGCCAACTGCTGTCGATAAAGCCCATCCCCAAGACGCCCAGGGAAATCCCCAGCATATACAGCAGCATCACCAGCTTTCGGTTGCTCATGGTGTCCGACAACAATCCCCCGACGGGACGGGCGAAGAGGTTGACGAAGGCAAAGGACGACGCCAGAAGACCTGCCATTCCCGGTGTCAACTCGAAGGTTCCCTGAAAGAAGGCGGGCAACATGGAGATGACGGCCAGCTCGGCCCCGAAATTTGCGAAATAGGTCACGTTGAGGGCGGCGACGCTATTGAAGGAATAGCGCTCCTCTTTGGGAATTCCCCGCTTCAATCGCGGCAGGTTGACCTGCAAGGTCTTGGCGATGTGGGCGACGAACATCAACGCCAACACGCCCAGGATGACCAGCAGCGCCGTATCGGAGATGACGGGATCCCCGTTTTCCCCGAGGCCGATATTGGAGGCCCGCCAGGCCAGCAGACCCAGCGCGCCGATGAGGGGAAAGGAGAAGAGGCAGTATTGGATCAGATCGCCCTTCGAGGATACCCGAAGGGGCTCCACCTTGTTGATGCCGGCAAATTTCGTCCCCTCCGGTGCGTCGCGCACAGCGAAGAAGTAGAAGACACCGTAGCCCAGCGACACCAGTGCGTTGAGCGCCATCGCCCACCGCCAGCCCCCTTCGAAGGCGAAGACTTCCAGCGCCACCCAGGGCAGGATCATGGCTGCCGCCGCAGAGCCGAAGTTGCCCCACCCGGCGTAAAAGCCCTCGGCCCGCCCCATCATCTTCGGCGGAAACCACTGCGAGACCATGCGAATGCCGATGACGAAGCCCGCGCCCACGGTGGACAACACCAGACGGGCTACCATCAACTGCATGAAATTGGTGCCGAAGGCGAAGACCAGCGCCGGAATGGACATGGCGATCAACAGCGCCGAAAAACAACGCCTCGGCCCATAGCGGTCCAGCGCCGCCCCGATGATCACCCGGGCGGGAATGGTCAGCGCCACGTTGCAGATCGCCAGCAGCGCCAGGTGATCTTTGGTCAGCCATCCCCCGTCGCCGCCGAGCTCGTCCAACATGGTCGTCGCCAGCGGCGCCATATTGAACCACAGAAAGAAGCTGATGAAGAAGGCGATCCAGGTAAAATGCAATACCCGAATGCGTTCTCGGCTAAAATCGACCAGCTCCGGCACTTTTTTCTTCACGACTACTTCCTTAGCCCCATCAGGGCTTGTCGAATTCGCGTTTCGGGCCCAGGTAGTACCACCAGTTCAGTGCCAGGCAGATGACGTAGTAGGCGGCGAATCCGTACAGGGCATATTCGGCATGACCGAGCTCGATCTGTTCGCCGAATACGCGGGGGATGACGAAGGAGCCATAGGCTCCGACGGCAGCGGTCCACCCCAGTACGGGGCCGGCTTTTTTCTTGCTGAAGATATTGGGAATGGTCCGGAAGGTGGATCCGTTGGCGACGCCCGTGGCCAAGAACTGCACCATGAACAGGCCGAAGAAGGGCCACCAGTAATCCTCGGGGCTGGCGCTTCCCCGCACCTGGATGACGATATAGGCGAGGGCCAGGGCGCTGACGATCTGGGTGATCGTCGTCCAATGGGTGACCCTCGAGCCGCTCTCGATCTTGTCGGAGAGCCACCCACCCACGGGGCGAATCAACGCTCCGGCCATGGGGCCCACGAAGGCCCACAGCATATAGTTGGGGGCGTTGGGATTGACGAAGCTCGAGTCCGTGGGATCGGTGTAGACGAAGAGATCCTGCGACAGCAGCGGAAAGGCCGCCGAATAGCCGATAAAGGAGCCGAAGGTCATGGTGTAGATAATCGTCATGACCCAGTTGTGCTTGTCCTCGAAGATCGAAAATTGCTCGTTGAGGCTCTCCTTGATGGCCGAAGGGGTGGCAAATTTCATCAACGCCAGAGTGACGACGATGGTGATGGGCAGCACCGCCCACATATTCCAGCCCAGTCCGATGAGCATCCACGCCCCGAGGCCCGCCGAACCCACGCCGATGGCGATGAGGTAGAGCGTCTTGAAGACCCCCTCGAAGGTGCCCGGAAGTTTCGGAGTTCCCGTCGAGGTGTTGTTCATGCCGAAGAAGGCGGCGATGGCACATAGGGCGAGCAGGGGCACCCAGAACCAGCCGTTATTTTGCACGCCTGCGAGGGCGGCGTCGGTGACCACCTCTCCGTCGGCGTCGACGGCGCTGAATAGATAGAACCCAACGGCGATGGGCAGAATCCACTGCATAAAGCCCACGCCCAGATTTCCGATCCCGGCGTTGAGGCCCAGCGCCGTGCCCTGCTCTTTCTTGGGAAAGAAGTAGCTGATATTGCTCATGGACGATGAAAACGCCCCTCCTCCGAGTCCGGACAACAGCGCGCAGCCGGCAAAGATGAGATAGGACGTGCTCACGTCCTGAAGGGCGATCGCCGTTCCAATGGCGGGCACCAGCATCAGAGCGGTGGTGGTGAAGATGACGTTTCGCCCCCCGCCGAGGGCGACGAGAAAGGAGTTCGGAATTCGAAGGGTGGCTCCGGACAGCCCGGCGATGGCCGGCAGTGTCCAATACATCAGCCGGATCTCACTCCAGGTCTCCTCCAACTCCTCCGGCGACATATCGGGAGTGATGAGCCCGAAGTGAAAGCCGTGCTCCCGCATGTGGGCGGAGATGATGCTCCACATGATCCAGACGGCAAAGGCCAACAGGAGGTTGGGTACCGAGATGGCCAGATTGCGCCAGGCGATCTTCTTTTCCCGCTCTCCCCACTTCGCCGGGTCGTCGGGATTCCAATTTTCCAGATTGACCTTCATCGTCTCCTCGAGTGCACGCCGGGGCCCCATGGCCTCGGATATTTCCGCCGAACCGGGCTCAACGCCCGGTCCTGCTCACGCCAGATATCAGCGAACGCTGGTCCCTGAGCGGGGATCACGGATCTTCCTTCGATCCCAATTCCAGATGACCTGTTGATAGGGGCGAACGATATAGTGCAGTGGGGCGACGAAGACGTGCGCCAGGCGAGTAAAGGGAACCAAAAAGAGAAGAAGGAAAGCGCCCAGAATATGCAGCTTGACGACGATGGGCATCGCCGCCGCCGCCGAGACCTCCGGCGAGAACGTCACCAGCGACCACAGATAGGGCGTCAGATCCGAGGCGAACCAGGACGAGCCCCACCGATAACCAACGGCGATCCAGACCCCGAGCACCACCTGAGCGAGCAAGACGAACTCCAGCATGACGTCCATCGTCGTCGTCACGGCCCGCACCCTCTCGTTGGTAAAGCGCCGGTACATCAACCCCGCAAGCCCGACGAGCGTGGCGAGGCCGAAGATCAGAGCCATCCCCTCGAGGATCATCAACCGCAGGGGAGCGGCGTTCCAGGCCAGAATGACGTCGGGCAGCAAAAAGGCCGCAAGGTGGCCCAACAGGACCACCAGGATGCCGATATGGAAGGGAACGACCGCCCAGAACAGCGACTTTCCCTCCAAGAATTGGGAGGACAGCGACGTGACCGTAAAGCCTCTTTTTCGGTAGCGATAGGCCAACCCGATCACGAATACCGCCACGGCGATATAGGGAAAGAGGACCAATGAGAAGGTGTCGAACAAGTTCATTGCATACACTCCGATGTCATGGGACGACCTTCATCGCCCTCGATTTGCATTTCTCGCTCGATGCCCCGCAAAAACTCGTTGTCCCGCTGCGCCGGCTCATAGGCCCCCAGATCGTAGTCCACGCTCAGGACCTGCCGGATGGCCTCCAGGGATTCGCGAAAGATGGTGCCCAACTCCGGGGAGGTGACGAGCAGGGTCTTGTGGTGCTCGCGATACAGCTCGTTTCGGGCCGCCGTACGGTGGATGCTGAACTCGTCGATCATCATATGCAGCGCGGGATAGAGGATCTCGACGACGAACTCCTCGGCCAGATCGCGATCCTCCCACCGCGCCAACAGGCGCAGCACGTTCGGAAGGTGGTCCGGCAACTCGCCACAGAGGTCGATATTGAGCTTCTTTTGCTCGCGCTGCAGATTGACCAATAGCTCCCCCCGTTTGTAATCGTCGCCGAACATCACATATCCCACGGCCAAGGTCGTGATGGGCTGGATGTCGAAGGAGCGGCTGAAGATCTCCTGAACCTCGTCGAGGGCCTCCTGTCCCAGCGGTCCCCCGTCGGTGGGAAGAGCCATGGCCAGCGCTTCGATATGGGCGGCGGCGATGACGTAGCGTCCGCACAACAACTCGTGGGTGCTCTGCACCCAGCGTGGATAGTCGCGCCCGGGATAGTCGAAGAGCCGGGCCAGATGTTCGTAGTGGGCATGGGGATGCATGGTTTATGCTCCTCTCTTGTTGGTTCCGCGCTTGAATCCGAAGCCCGTCTCGCCCTTTACGGCGCCGACGTCGCCGTCGAGCATCTCGATGGCCTGCTCGCGGTGAGCGGGAGGGATGACGAAGCGGTCGTCGAATTTGGCCAGCGACGTCAGGTAGTAGATGGCGTTGGCCCGCCGGCCGGTGAGCCCCACGTTTTTGAGCGCTTTGTCGACGGCGGCTTCGTCGATATCGCCGACTGTCTCCCGGCGCCGATGCAGACGGATGGCCATCAGCTTTTGGAGGCGGCTTTTGACGGCCTCCACGTCGCCGGCGCTGAATAGATTCGCCAGGTATTCCAGGGGAAAGCGGGCGTCGTCGATGGTGCCGAAGAGCTCTTCGATGGAGGTGTCGTAGATCCAGTCGTCGCTCCACTTCTTTCCGATCTCGTGGATCTTCTGGCGCCGCTCGTCGTCGATGGCGTCCGTCACCGACGCCATCACCGGCAAAAGGGGCGGCACGTAGAAGAGCATCGGCAGGGTGCGAAACTCCGGGTGCAGCGGCAGCGCCAGGTCCCACTCCTTGACGAATTTGTAGGTCGGAGATTTCTGGGCCGATTCGATGGTGGAGTCGGCCACTCCGTTCGCCTTGGCGGCGGCGATGACCTTCGGGTCGAAGGGGTCGAGGAGCATGTCCAACTGGCGCTCGACCAGCTCCGACTCCGGAGCCGAGGCTGCGGCCTCGATCTTGTCGGCGTCGTAGAGAATGACCCCGAGATAGCGGATACGCCCCACGCAGGAGTGCATACACGCCGGCGCGTGACCCGACTCCAGACGGGGAAAGCACAAGATGCACTTTTCGCTCTTTCCCGTATTCCAGTTGTAGTAGCTCTTTTTGTAGGGACAGGCCGTCACGCACATGCGCCAGCCGCGGCAGACGTCCTGGTTGATGAGCACCACCCCGTCTTCGCCTCGCTTGTAGATGGCTCCCGAGGGGCAGGAGGCCACGCAGGCGGCGTTGAGGCAGTGGTTGCAGATTCGAGGCAGGTAGAAAAAGGCCATGCGCTCGAGCTGAAACATGGCCTCCTGCTCGGCCTCGGAAAGCCCCTCCAGGTTCGGATCTTTGCGGGCGTGATCGGGGGTACCGCTCAAATCGTCGTCCCAGTTGGGGCCCATCTGGATATCCATGGGCTCGCCGGTGATCATGGACACGGGACGCGCCGTGGGCTGGATGTCGCCGGCCTCGGCCTCGATGAGGTCCAGATATTTGTAGGTGAAGGGTTCGTAGTAGTCGTCGATGGTCGGCATATGGGGGTTATGGAAGATATTGGTCAGGCTCTTGGGCTTGCCCGCTCCTTTGAGCCGGATGCTCCCTTTGCCGTCTTCCTCCCAGCCCCCCTTGTAGATGTCCTGGTCTTCCCACTTTCCGGGATAGCCCGTGCCGGGCTTGGTCTCGACGTTATTCCACCACATGTACTCGGCGCCTTTTCGGTCGGTCCAGATATTCTTGCAGGCCACCGAACAGGTGTGACAGCCGATGCACTTGTCGAGATGGAAGACCATCGAAATTTGTGAACGCACATCCATTGCTCTGCTCCTATGCTTGACTCGAGGTGATGATCGGCGTGTTCAGAACTCCACCTGGTCCATCTTTTGGATGACCACGTGGGTGTCCCGGTTCGGCGCGATGGGCCCCCAGTAGTTGAAGTGATAGGTGAACTGACCGTAGCCACCGGCCAGGAAATTCGGCTTCAGGTGAATGCGCGTAAAGCTGTTGTGTCCGCCGGCGCGCTTTCCGTCGCGCACCTGGCTCTTGGGAATGGTCACCGTGCGCTCCGGGACGTGGTAGACGATGCACACTCCCTTGGGGATCCGGGAGCTGACGGTACAGCGGGCGGCGTACACCCCGTGGTCGTTGTGGACCTCCACCCAGTCGTTGTCCTTGATGTCCATGGCCTCGGCGTCGGGCTCGCTGATCCACACCGGCTCACATCCCCGGGACAGGGTCAGCATGCGGTGATTCTCCATATAGGTGGAGTGGATATGCCATTTTCCGTGGGGGGTCAGGCAGTTGAGGATGCGGGCCTCGTCGTTCTCCAGGGTCTTCTTGAGATCCCCGTAGGCTTTGGGCTTCGGCGAGGGCTTGTAGGTGGGGAGATTCTCCCCGAAGGCCAGATACATCTCGTGGTCGAGATAAAAATGCTGGCGTCCCGTGAGCGTGCGCCAGGGGACGAGGCGCTCCACGTTGTAGGTATAGGCCGAGTAGGCGCGCCCGTCGTTCATCAGCCCCGACCACACCGGCGAGGTGTTGTAGCGCCGCGGCTGGGCCTGGAGGTCGGCATAGGTCAGGTGTTGTTCGTGGGAGCCGCTCTCGCTCAAATCCACCAACTCGAGCCCCACCTTTTTCTCTGCCGCTTCGTAGGCCCTCTTCGTCAACGTGCTATTGGTCAACGTCGACAGATGAAGGACGGCGTTCGCCGCATCCTCGGCGTCGCCGATGGAGGGAAGGGGTTTTCCGTGGCGTTCATCGACGGGGAAATGGTTGGACTCCACCATCTCGTCGAAGACGTCGGTCACCTCGTAGCTGGTGCCGTGTGCCCCCAGCCCGCTGTCGCGCAGCCTGTCACCGAGGGTGACGTATTTGTCGTAGAGCTTGGTATAGTCGCGCTCCACGACGGTGAGCTTGTGCATCGTCTCGCCGGGAATGGCCTCGCACTCTCCGTCGAACCAATCCTTGACGTCGAGCTGGGTCACCTCCCCGGGAGAATCGTGGGAGATGGGACCGGCGACGATGTCTTTTTTGATCCCCGGGAAATACTCCTCGGCGGCCTCGCTGGTGGCTTTGGCCAACTCCCGGAAGATATTCCAGTCCGTCTTCGACTCCCACACCGGGGCGATGGCCGCCGACAAGGGGTGGATGAAGGAGTGCAAATCGGTGCTGTTCATATCCGCCTTCTCGTACCAGGAGGCGGCGGGCAGCACGATGTCGCAATACAGGGCCGACGAGTCCATCCGGAAGTTCAGATTGACCAGAAGGTCCATCTTTCCTTCCGGCGCGTTCTCCCGCCAGACCACGTCCTCCGTGCGGTCCTCCGAGTCCTCGGCGATGGCGTTATGCGTGGTACCCAGGTAGTGTTTGAGGCAGTACTCGTGCCCTTTCATGCTGCCCATCACGGCGTTTCCGCGCCAGATATACCAGACCCGGGGGAAGTTCGACTCCGCCTCCGGATCGCCCACGGCGTAGTTGAGCTTCTTACGCTTGAGCTTCTCCAGGACGTATTCCTCGATCTCCTCGTGGGTCTTGGCCCCGTGGACCTCGGCCTCCTCACACAAATCCAGGGTGTTCTGGTCGAATTGGGGGAAGAAGGGCATATTGCCCATGCGCACCGACTTGTAGATGAGATCCGCCGTATGCTTCTGGGTCATCTCGTTGTCGGGCACCGTATTATAGCGCCGGAAGTGGCCGTCGTAGCGGTACTGACAGGTGTTGATATAGTGCCACAGCGGGGCCTGCTGCAGGCGCACCGCCGACTGCCAATCCTTTCCGAAGGCCAGGGCTCCCCAGGCGTCGACGGGGGCCAACTTCTCCTGACCCACGTAGTGATTGAGGCCGCCACCGTTCTTGCCGATACATCCCGTGAGCATCAGCGCCATGGCGCCGGCGCGATACATCAGGTTGGCGTGGTACCAGTGGTTGATACCGGCGCCGATGATGATCATGCACTTTCCGCCCGTGGCCTCGGCGGTGCTGGCCCACTGTCGGGCGAATTGGAGCACCGTATCCCGGGACACGCCGGTGAAGATCTCCTGCCAGGCCGGCGTATAGGCCGCGTCCTCGTCGTCGTAGCCCGAGGGATAGTCCCCCTCCAGGCCCCGATCGACGCCGTATTGGGCCATAATCAGGTCGTAGATGGTGGTCACCAGCTCCGTTCCGTCGCCGGTCTCCACCTCCATGACCGGAACGCCTCGCTGGCGATCCGTATCAAGCCCGAAGTCCGTAAAGGTCACCTGCTCGGTGCGCTCGGCGCGCTCCAACAGCGTGAGCACCGGATCATAGGGGTTGCCACTGACGGCGTCTTTGAGCTCCAGATTCCAATTTCCGTCTTCGTCATCCCACCGGCACCCGCTGCTTCCACGGGGGACGACGAACCCGCCGGATTCGGCGTCGATATTGACGTATTTCCAGTCTCCCTTTTCGACGTCGGCGTATTGCGACAATTCGGAGGCCCGCAACAGCCGGCCCGGACGAAGATTTCCATCGTCGTCCATCTCCAACTTCACCAGGTGCGGGCTGTCCGTATACTGCTTGACGTAGTCCAGGAAGTAGGAGGTCTTCTTTTTGTGGTGGAACTCGCTGAGGATGACGTGGGAGACGGACATCCAGAACGCCCCGTCACTTCCGGCGTGTAGCGGTACCCACTGATCGGCGAATTTGGAGACCTGGCTGAAGTCGGGAGCAAAGACCACCGTCTTCGTCCCGTTATGCCGCGCTTCCGCAAAGAAGTGGCAATCCGGGGTGCGCGTCATATTCAGGTTCGCCCCCATATCGGCGATCATCTTCGAATTGTACCAGTCGGCGCTCTCGCACACGTCGGTCTGCTCTCCCCAGATCTCGGGAAAGGCCGTGGGGAGGTCGCAATACCAGTCGTAGAAGCTCAAATTGAGCCCGCCGAAGAGCTGCAAAAAGCGCGAGCCGGCGGCGTAGCTGAGCATGGACATCGCCGGAATGGGGCTAAACCCCACCACCCGATCCGGCCCGTATTCCTGCGCGGTGTGGATATTGGCCACGGCCATGATCTCCAGCACCTCCTCCCAGCTCGTCCTTCGAAATCCCCCTTTACCGCGGGCCTTTTGATAATTGCGCCGCGCATTCTCGTCTTCCTGCAGCGCCTTCCACGCCTCCATGGGATCGCCGGTCTCTCGCTTCTTCTGGCGATAGGCGTCGATGAGCGCCCCCCGAATCAGGGGATATTTGATGCGCAGAGGGCTGTAGAGATACCACGAATAGGACATACCCCGCTGGCAGCCGCGAGGCTCGTAGGGAGGAAGGGAGTCCTCCAGAAGGGGATAGTCCAACTGCTGGGTCTCCCAGGTGACGATGCCGTCCTTTACGTGGATCTGCCAGGAGCAGCCGCCGGTGCAGTTGACGCCGTGAGTGCTGCGCACGATGCGGTCGTGCTGGAATCGATTGCGGTAAAACTCCTCCCACTGTCGCGTCTGGGGCGAAATGATGTCTTTGATCCAGCCCATGGTACTCCTCGTCTTCTGCAGATGTGGTCGGCGCAGCCGCTCGCGGCCATCGCCGGGGTTCGCCTTCAGCTCAGGCGCTCCGAATTGATGGTCATCGTGATTTGATCTGGCGATCGTAGAGGTCTTGATAAACCGACTGTCGTCGTCGACCGCTCCAGATGACGGAGAAGAAGGCGATCATGATCACCATCCCCGCCAGCCCGGCGGCCAGGAATACACCTCCGTA
>SLPW01000527.1 GCA_007131755.1 Myxococcales bacterium
GAGCCGGCTCTACGTGACCATCTTCCACGACGACGACGAGTCCTTCGGCATCTGGACGGAGCATATCGGCCTGCATCCGGATCGGGTGCTTCGCCTTGGCGAGGACGAGAACTTCTGGGCCATGGGCCCCACCGGCCCCTGCGGGCCCTGTACGGAGATCCACTACGATCTTCATCCGGAGCGGGGCGATTTCGAATTCGTCGAGGGCTACGACGAGGAGCGGATCAATGAGATCTGGAACCTGGTCTTCATGGAATACGACCGCGACGAGGACGGAAACCTCAATCTCCTGCCCCTCAAGAGCGTCGACACGGGAATGGGATTCGAGCGGGTGGCCATGGTCAAGGCTGGTCGAGACAATATTTTTCAGACCGAGCTCTTCCTTCCAATCTTCCGCGACGTGGCGAGCCGCCTGAGCAGCGACGCCGACGATCCCGATGTGGCCGAGTCAACGGTGACCATCGACGGCCAGAAGATCGCCATCGAAGAACTCCTGACGGTGGAGAGCGAATACTTCCCCCACCTCGCTGTCATCGGCGACCACATCCGAACGTTGATGTTCGCTCTATGTGACGGCGCGCGCTTTTCCAACGAGGGGCGAGGCTACGTCTTGCGACGTGTGTTGCGCCGGGCCGTGCGCTACGGGCGCGAATTGGGCTTTGACGGACCCTTTTTGTGGGAGGTTGCCCAGGTGGTCATCGACCGTTACGGCGATGCCTATCCCGAGCTTCAGGGCGTCGGTCAGCAGGCACGAGAGCTCATCAAGCTCGAGGAGGAGCGCTTCTTCCGCAACCTGGACCGCGGAATCGAACTCTTCGAGGACGTCGCCGAAGCCGCCGAAGACGAGGGCCGCGACCATCTCACCGGTGAAGAGGTCTTCGAGCTCCACGCCACCTACGGATTTCCCCCGGACCTGACGGCGATCATGGCCGAGGAGCGCGGACTTGGAATCGACCAGGAGGGCTACGACGAGCGCTGGACTGAGCACCAGGAGACCTCCCGCGCCAAGGACGTCCATGAAGGCGCCGTGGGCGTCGGCGACTGGGATACCATCCACGAGGGCTCGGCCGACACCTTTACGGGCTACGAAAGCCTCACCGAGAAAACTCGAATTCAGAAGATCCGCCACCTCGACGGCGACGAATACCAACTCTTGTTGGAAAAGACGCCCTTTTATGCCGAGTCGGGCGGACAGGTCGGCGACCGGGGCACCATCGAGGCCGCCGACGGCGACCTGAGCTTTGAAGTCACGGACACTCAGAAGAGCCCCATCGGCATCGTCCACAGCGCGACGAGGACCGCCGGCGAAGTGAGCGACGACGCCCTGAGCGGTGAATTCACGGCCACCGTCGACGAGCGTCACCGCCAGAAGACGGCCAGCAATCATACGGCCACCCATCTTCTCCACGCGGCGCTGCAAAAGGAGATCTCCGACTCCATCTTTCAGGCCGGCTCCCTGGTGGCCCCGGACCGCCTGCGCTTCGACTTCCAATACGGAGAGGCCGTCAAGGACGACCAGATCCGAAAACTCGAGGAGCGAGTCAACGCCCACATCCGCGAACGCCGGCCGGTCCGTATCGTCAATGACGTCGACCGCGACACCGCCGTCGACGAGATGGGCGCCATGGCCATCTTCGGCGAAAAATACGGCGACAAGGTCCGCGTCGTCGAGATCCCTGGCGAGTCCGTGGAGCTATGCGGGGGAATTCACGTGGAGAATACAGGCGATATCGGGATCTTCCGCATCACCTCCGAGTCCAGCGTCGGAAGCGGCATCCGCCGCATCGAGGCCGTCACCGAAGAGGAAGCCTTCCAGGCATTCAACCGCGACCGCGAACTCCTCGAGGAAGTCGCCGAGACGGCGAAGACGGACGTCCACAACCTCAAGGACCGCGTACAAGCTCTCTTGGAGGAGAAAAAGGAACTCGAGCGACAGGTGGACAGCCTCTCCCAGAAGCTCGCTCATCGCGGGGCATCGGAGATGCTCGACGACGCTCCCAATGTCGACGGCGTCACCGTCATCGCCCAGAAGGTCGACGTCACCGACCGCGACCAGATGCTGGCCTACGCCGACAAACTTCGCGACCAGGCAGGCGACGACGAGACCGCCGTCCTCCTCGGCGCCGAGCTCGACGGCAAGGCCGCCCTGGCCTGTCTGCTCACTGACGCAGCCTTCAAAAATCGCGGCCTCAAGGCCGGCGATCTCATCAACGCCGTCGCCACCCACGTCGACGGCCGCGGCGGCGGACGCCCCACGCTGGCCCAGGCCGGCGGCTCCAAGCCCGACGGCCTACCCCAGGCCATCGACGCCTTCGAAGAGGCCGTGCGCGACGCTCTCTCCCAATAGCCGCTTTTCCTTGGGAGCGCCGGGCTGAACCGTAGCTTCTCGGAGACGATGCGGCTCCCGCCCATCGGCAGTCTTCTGCGCGAACCCCGGACTGCCGATAGGGAGGACCCAATCGTCTCCGGGACAACCCCCTGGCTTTTCGAAGTCGATGCCGCTCCCGCCCACTAGCGTCTCTTACCACTACTCAGACTCCGCGGCCCGCTCGCTGGCCTGGGCCTCGCCACTTTCGTCGAAGACGGAGCCGCCGTGCGAGATATAGGCTATCGTCGCCGCGGCGACGGCGATGAGCGCCATGACTGCCATGGCTGCGATAAACCAATTCTGGCGACTCTGGAGGACCGTCACCTCGTCGGTCAGTGCCGAGACGACCTCCGTGGCCCGTTCGTTGTTGTTGCGTAGCTTATCGAGCTTCTTCTCGGCTCGCTCCAACTCCATTTCGAGTTCCAGCTCGCGCTCCGACGGCGGCAATTCGACTTGCCCGCCCTCTTCCTGCATCTGTCGGCGGGCCTCCCCGAGCAGCTCTGCCACCTCCTCTCTTTCGTCGGCAAAGATCTTTTCGACCTTTGCGCCGAGCTTCGCCCTCAACTCGTCGCGATTGACGTCGCGTCGGTCCAGGAGGTCCTCGAGGGCCTCGGCCATCTCGCCGGCCGTCTCGTAGCGATCCTCTGGATCGCGCGCCAGCGCGCCCATGACCGCCTCGTCGATCTCTTCGTTGAGATGATTGGCCACTTCCGACGGCGCGGCGATGGGCTCGGCGGTAATGGCCTCGATGACCTCCTCTTGGTCGGAGCGACGAAAGAGCCTTCTCCCCGTGACTAATTCGTAGAGGATGATGCCGAGGCTGAAGATATCGGAGCGCGTATCCAGCGTCTCCTTTCGGCATTGCTCGGGGCTCATATAGGCGTATTTTCCACCGATGAGGTCCGTCTTCGTCGCCTCGAATTCCTCGCCATCGGCGAGCTGGGAGATCCCGAAGTCGAAAACCCGGGTCATCCCGTCGTAGGTGACCATCAGATTCTGAGGACTGATATCGCAGTGGACGATGCTATATTCGCGACACTCCACGTCCTCAAAGGAATGGACGTAGTCCAGTCCCCGGCAGGCGTCGGCCATGATGATCAGCGTTTCGTCCAGGGTGATTCCATCGCCGGAGGAGAAGGCGCGCTGTGCAATCTCAGCCACCGTCTGTCCGGCCACGTAATCCATGACCATGAAGTGGTCGTCTCCATCCTGGCGAGCGTCGTGAATGGTCACCACATGGGGATGAGAGAAGCGCGTGGAGATGGCCGCCTCCTGATAGAACAGGGCCTCCATCTTTTCGTCGCCCTTCAACTCCTCGGGCATGGCCTTTACGACCAGGGGCCGAAAATAGCCATGAGGCCCGCCGCGAGCGGCCAGAAATACCTCCGACTGGCCGCCTCTGGCGAGGCGGGCGAGGATACGATACTCCCCGAGTTGTCGATCAACTCGTTGCACGTCGGCTCTTACTCCATTTCTGCGCACCTCTTACGAGACGAACCCGAAGTGTAAGGGGGCGAAGTTGACGCGGTCAATCAGTCTACGATCACCGTCTCTTCGGCGCTGAACGTGGCCGACATCTTCCATGCGTTATTCTCGGTGATGCCCTCGTCGTCGGGGTCGTAGATATGATTCATATCGTCCACGTCGAGGATGCTGCTACTCACCAGCGCAATGGCCGGTCCACCGGGCTCTAAGGCCAGTTCCAGGTCCTTGGCCTCCTCGTACCAGATGACGCCTTGCAGATCGGCGTCGATGATACGGGGATTGCTCCCGTCTTCTTCGGCCCGCAGCATTCCCTCCAACTCGATATCTCGAATGGGAATGATGGTCTTCATCGTCTCGTCGTCGGTCTCTACGGTAGCCACGAAGTTCAACAGCTCCAATTCGGCGTGAAGGTCGCCGTCGGCGTCGATGGTCGCGATGGTGGAGTCCGGCTCCCCGAGCTCGTCGTCCCAGACGTACTCCCCGCCTCCCGGAGCCCCGGCGTGCAGTCCCGCTCCGGCGCGAATGAGCATCTCTTCAGCGTCGGTGTCGATATCCTCCAATTCCAAGAGGACGATGATCGGCGTCGACATCGTCTGATTCAGAAAAAACCGGATGACCTGATTCAACGCCCCGTCGCCGGCGGGGCTGCCGGGATTGAAGGCAAACTCATTGAGAATGAGCTGATAATCGGAGTGAAAATCGGCATGGCCCGGCTCGTAGTGGTTGTCATCGATGTCGAAGGTGTCCTCTTCGTCACCGGCGTCCGGGCTGGGCTCGTTGCCCTGGCCATTTTCGTCATCGCTGCAAGCCATCAGGCTCAACAGCGACAGCGCCAAAAACACCAGAGAAAGCCGTCTGCACCAGATTTTCATTTTCGCACTCCGCTTCTGAGTAGTCTACTCGTTCAGATCCTCGAGGGGACCAAAATGTACCAGCTCTTTGAATTTGTGAAACCGTCGCTTGATGACGTCGTAGTCCAACTCCCGAATTGACTCCAGACTGAAGTCCTCGACACAGAAGCTGGCCATTACGCATCCGATGACCGTTGCCTTTCTCAAGTCCTCGGGCTCGAAGCTACCCTGTCGACATAGATAGCCGATCAAACCACCTGCGAAAGTATCTCCTGCCCCGGTGGGGTCGAAGACCGATTCTAACGGATAAGCGGGGGCGAAGGAAATTTCGTCGTCCGCAAAGCACAGCGCGCCATATTCCCCGCGCTTAATCACCACGTGGCGCGGCCCCATTGCCTGAATCCCGCGCGCGGCTTTGACCATATTCGCCTCTCCGGCAAGCTGGCGCGCCTCCGACTCGTTGATCACCGCCATATCCACTTTCGACAGCACCATCTCCAGAGCGTCGCGCTTGCCCTCGATCCAAAAATTCATGGTATCGCAGGCCACGAATTTCGGGTCTCTGACCTGTTCCAGGACCTCGAGCTGCAGGTCGGGATCGATATTGGCCAGAAATACGGCGTCTACATCTCGGTAATCCGGCGGCAGATCGGGATGAAAATCACCGAAGACGTTGAGTTGGGTATCCAGGGTGATGGCCTCGTTGAGATCGAAGCCGTATTTCCCTTCCCATCGAAAGGTCTTTCCCTGCTGACGATGAAGGCCCTGCAGGTCGACTCCCCGGCTCGCCAGAAAGTCGAGCTCCGCCTCCGGGAAGTCATCGCCGATGACGGCGACCAGGCCCACATCGGTGAAATAGCTCGCCGACGTGGAAAAGAACATCGCCGACCCCCCGATGGCCTCCTCGGCCTTTCCGAAGGGGGTCTCCACCGAATCAAACGCAACCGAACCGACCACGAGAAGACTCATGACGCACTCACTTCCTTTGCGACGACATACGTCGCATCACCGATACTGATAGATGAACGGATCTTCGGGGGGTCATCCATTGGCCACCTGGCGGCTTCGAAATTTCTCCAGGCGCTTTCGAACATGTGGCGGCTCAGCCTTGTCACCGGGCTTTCCGAGCTGGCCACAGGCCGCCATCTCATCCCGTCCGCGAGTACGGCGTCGATACACGCCGACGTTGCGATCGACCAGATATTGCTGAAATGCTTCCATCGTCTCCTCCGAGGGGGTCTCGAAGGGGGTTCGCGGATGGGGATTGAAGGGAATGAGGTTGATCTTCGATGGGATATCGCCGGTCAGATCAATGATGCGCTGGGCATCCTGGAGAGTATCGTTGACCCCTTTTATCAACACGTATTCGAAGGTGATGCGCTCGCGACTCGACATGGGGTAGTCGCGCAGGGCGTCCATCAACTCCTCGATGCTCCACCGGTCGTTGACGGGCATCAACTCACTTCGCGTCTCGTCGGTGGTGGCGTTGAGGCTGATCGCCAATTGGACGTCCGTCTCCTCGCCAAGCCGTCGGATCGCCGGGACCATTCCGGAGGTGGAAACCGTGATCTTTCGCCGTGAGAAATTCAGGCCATTTTCGTCGAGCAGGATATTGATGGCCTGAATGACGTTGTCCACGTTATGCAGCGGCTCGCCCATTCCCATGAAGACGATATTTCCGATATGACCGTTGACCTCCGTCATCCGGCGTCGGGCCTGGACGACCTGATCGACGATCTCTGCGGCCGTCAGATTGCGCTTCAACCCCATCTTCGCCGTATAGCAAAAGGTGCATCCCATGGCGCAGCCAACCTGGCTGGAGATGCACAGGGTGTTTCGCCCTTCTGCGGGGATGAACACCGTCTCCACCACGGCATTGTCATCGCACTTGAAGGTCAGCTTCGTCGTCCCGTCCTTCGATTCGTGGGCGCCGTCGAACTCAAGGGGCGAAGTCCTGGCCTTCTCTTGCAGAACTCCCCTGAAGTTCTTCGACAGATTCGTCATCTGCGCGAATTCGTCCTCCCGATGCACGTAGAGCCACTGAAAGACCTGATCGCCCCGAAAGCTGGGCTCGTCGAATCCCTTTACGAAGAGTTGCTGAAGCTCCTCCCGGGTAAACTCCATCAGATCTACCGGGGTTTCTTCTTCACCGATCTGCCGAAGCGCTTCTGCCACGCGCTTCGACTCTGAGGTTGTCATGGTGCTGCTCCAAAAAAAATGAAGGGGCTGTCGGAAGGAGATTACGTCTTCGTCGACAAAATCTCAAACTCCGAAGCCCCGAATTCATTCCTCACCGATAGCTCAGTCACGCTCGGGAGAAGACCTGTACATCGCTGAAGAAGTATTTGATCTCCTTCGCCGCGTTCTCCGGCGAATCCGATCCGTGGACCGTATTCTCCTCGATTCCCGAGGCGTAGAGCGCACGCAGGGTGCCCTCGTCGGCTTCCTCGGGGTTGGTGGCGCCCATGATCTCACGATTTCGGGCGATGGCGTCGTCTCCCTCGAGCACCATGACCACCACGGGACTTCGGGTCATGAACTGGACGAGGCTATCGAAGAAAGGCCGCTCGGCGTGGACTGCATAAAATCCCTCGGCCTCTTTCTTGGAGAGATGGACCATTCGCATCGCCACCGGGGCCAGACCCTCTTCTTCGAAGCGGGCTACGACCTTTCCGATGAGATTTCGCTCTACTCCGTCGGGCTTGATGATGCTCAGCGTGCGTTCGACTGCCATGTTGGACTCCTGAATGCGGGTATTGGGTAGAACTGCGGGTATTGGGTAGAACTACAGGTGTTGGGTGTTGGGTAGAACTGCAGGTAGTGGGTGTTGGGTGATTCAGGTATTGAGCGCCGATTGGAGGGTGGTGCCTATGTCGGCCGGCGACAGCGCGACGGCGATTCCCGCCTCTTCCATGGCCTTGATCTTGGCCTCTGCCGTGCCCTCGCCACCGCTGATGATGGCACCGGCGTGGCCCATCCGCTTTCCGGGAGGAGCCGTGCGTCCGGCGATGAATCCGGCGACGGGCTTGCTCATATTCTCGGCCACCCAGGCCGCCGCTTCTTCCTCGGCGCTGCCACCGATCTCTCCGATCATGACCACCGCGTCCGTGTCCGGATCGGCTTCGAACAACTCCAGACAGTCGATGAAGTTCATCCCGTTTATCGGGTCTCCACCGATGCCGATGCAGGTGCTCTGGCCGATCCCGAGGCGCGTGAGTTGATCGACCGCCTCGTACGTCAGGGTTCCCGAACGGCTGACCACGCCCACTCTTCCCGCCTTGTGAATATGACCGGGCATAATCCCGATCTTGCACGCTCCGGGGGTGATGATGCCCGGGCAATTCGGGCCGATGAGGGTGACGTCTTTATTTTCCAGATAGCGCACCACCTGGATCATATCCTGTACGGGGACACCCTCGGTGATGGTGACGATGAGGTCCAGGCCGGCATCGGCGGACTCCATGATGGCGTCTGCCGCAAAGGGAGGCGGCACGTAGATGACCGTGGCATCACAGCCCGTCTCTTCCTTCGCCTCTCGCACCGTATTGAATACCGGCACTCCTTCGGCGGTCTGTCCACCCTTTCCCGGGGTGACCCCGCCGACGATATTCGTGCCGTAGTCGAGCATCTGTCGGGTATGAAATTTCCCGGTCGAACCGGTGATGCCCTGAACGATGAGGCGCGTCGATTCATCCACCAAAACGCTCATATCTGCTTTCCTTTTTTGCCGTTGTACCCACGACTTCGAAACGTCGTGACGTGATTCTTCGAGGACCTTTTCTCCTGAACTATGGCTCAGGCCTCCAATTGTTCGATGGCCTTTTTGGCCCCGTCACTCATGGAGTCGGCGCTGACGATATCGAAGGTCGACTCCTGGAGGATTCGCTTGCCCTCGTCGACGTTTGTCCCTGCCAGGCGCACCACCAGCGGCACCTCGAGGCCCACCTCGTCGACGGCGGCGATGACGCCGTTGGCGATGACGTCGCACTTCATGATGCCGCCGAAGATATTGATGAAGATGACCTTCACTCGCTCATCTCCGGTGATGATCTTGAACGCCTCGGCCACGGTCTCGGCGTCGGCTCCGCCGCCGACGTCCAGGAAATTCGCCGGCTCCCCGCCGTAGTGCTTGATGATGTCCATCGTCCCCATCGCCAGGCCCGCTCCGTTGACCATGCACCCGATATTTCCGTCCAGGTTCACGTAACTGAGCCCGTGCTCCTTCGCCTGAAGCTCCGCCGGGTCCTCCTCGGACTCGTCGCGAAGCTCTTCCAACTCGGGGTGTCGAAATAGCGCGTTGTCATCGAAGTTCATCTTCGCGTCGAGAGCGATCAACTCTCCCTCGCTGGTCACCACCAGGGGATTGATCTCCGCCGTCGACGCGTCGGTCTCGACAAAAGCCTTATACAACCCCTTCATGAATCCCACGGCCTTGAAAACGGCTTTGCCCTCTAGGCCGAGGCCAAAGGCGATCTGACGGGCCTGAAAGTCGGTCAATCCCGTCAGGGGATCGACGTTGATCTGAAGGATTTTCTCCGGCGTCTCGGCGGCCACCGTCTCGATGTCCACCCCGCCTTCGGTGGAGGCCATCAGGGCGATGGTGTCCTCGGCGCGGTCGACCACCAGCCCCAGATAGAGCTCTCGGTCAATATCGACACCCTGCTCGATATAAAGCCGACGGACCTTTTGTCCCTGCGGCCCCGTCTGGTGCGTGACCAACGTGGCTCCCAGAATCTCGTCGGCGTGCTGGCGAACCTCGTCGAGGCTCTTCGCCAGCTTGACGCCACCGGCCTTTCCCCGACCTCCGGCGTGGATCTGCGCTTTGACGACCCACAGCGACCCGCCCAACTCCTCGGCGGCCTCCACGGCCTCGTCGACGGAGAATACGGCGCGCCCCTCGGGCACGGTCACCCCATAGTCGCGAAAGATCTGCTTGGCCTGATACTCGTGGATATTCATTCGCTTTTCCTTCCCCGTCGAAGATCAACATTTCTTCGGATCGCTCCAACCCCTCAAAGGGCCGAAGCCAATTCCGAGACTTCGTGGTCGCCGCCTCTATACCCGCGCCCGGAACAGAGCGTCAACCGCCGAGTCCAACTCTCCCCCAGAACCGACCTCAAACCCGAGACCGAGACCGACCCCCGAGACCGAGACCGAGACCGAGACCGACCCCCGAGACCGAGACCGAGCAACGAGACCGAGCAA